>WQUU01000228.1 GCA_009781925.1 Bacillota bacterium
AGCGGCGCCGAGGCCGCAAATCGCCTTGCCGCCAACGGTAAAAACACCACCAGCGACACAAAGCTCAAGCCCTGGTACCTGTTTCTCCTGAAAGCTTTCGCGGACGAGTTTATCATCGTGCTGCTCATCCTCGGCGCCGTATCGATTTTTATGGGGGATACGCTGGGGGCGGGCATCATCTTCATCCTTGCTGTGATCAGCGCGATCATCCGCTTTGTCCAAGATTACCGCGCCTATCTCGACAGCGAAAAGCTCAAGTCCATGCTGCACACGACGGTGGACGTCCGGCGGGATGGGACACTGGTCAAAAAGAATATCGAGGAGCTTGTGCCCGGAGACGTGGTGGAACTCGGCCCGGGCTCCATCATCCCCGCCGACCTGCGGATCCTGGAGGCCAAGGATCTGTTCATCTCCCAGTCCATGTTCACCGGCGAGTCCGTCCCGGTGGAAAAGAGCGCTGTGGAACCCGATCTCACGAAGAGCAGCACGGAGCTCCAAAACATCTGCCTCATGGGCTGCAACGTGGTCAATGGCTCCGGCGTGGGCGCCGTTGTCAAGACCGGGAAACATACCTACATGGGCTATATCGCCGCCTCTGTGGAGCAGGGCAAGGAGACGACCAACTTTGAGCTGGGCGTCAAAAAGATCACAAATCTCCTGCTGGTCTACATGGCCGTCGTGGTTGTCGCCGTGTTCTTGATCAACGGCCTGGTGAAAAAGGACTGGCTCAGCGCGCTCATGTTCTCCATCGCCGTGGCCGTGGGCATCACGCCGGGCATGATGCCGATGATCATCAATTCCACCCTCTCCAAGGGCGCGAACTTCCTGGCCAAGAAAAAGACCATTGTCAAGAACATCTCCTCCATCCAAAATCTCGGCGCCATCGACACCCTCTGCACCGACAAAACCGGCACTCTGACCATCGACAACGTGACCCTGCAGCGGTACATGAACGTCAATGGCGAGGACGACCTTGAGATTTTGGACTATGCCTTCATGAACAGCTATTTCTCCACCGGGATCAAGAATCTCATAGACCGGGCAATTATCGCTTATGGTACGGAGCACAAGGTCAAAGACAGCGCGGATAACTATAAAAAAATCGACGAGATCCCCTTCGACTACAACCGCAAGCGCATGAGCGTCGTCATCTCGGACGACGCCGGCAATGTCCGCGTAGTCACAAAGGGCGCGATCGAAGAGATTCTCAAAGTCTGCACCACCGTAAAAGACGGAGACAGCATCGTTCCGATCCAGGCGGCCCAAACGGCAAAAATTATGCAGCACTCCGATGGGCTCAACGACGACGGCATGCACGTCATCGCCATCGCGGAAAAGACGTCATACCCCGGTGTGGGGGCCTTCTCCCCTTCCGACGAGTGCGAGATGACCTTCATCGGCTATGTGGCCTTCCTCGACCCGCCGAAACCGGATGTGCCGGAGGCGATCAAGGCCCTGTACGCCGCCGGAGTGGACATCAAGGTTCTCACCGGGGACGCGCCTCACGTGGCCGAATATGTCTGCAAAGAGGTAGGTATGCGCGACACCGAGGCGCTGACCGGCGCCGACATCGAGGCGATGGACGACAACGCGCTCAAGGCCGCGGTGGAGAAGACGAATATCTTCGCCCGTCTGGCGCCGATGCAAAAGGAGCGGGTCGTCACCGCTTTAAGGAAAAACGGCCACGTGGTCGGCTACATGGGCGACGGCGTGAACGACGCCCCCTCCCTGCGCGGCGCCGACGTGGGCATCTCCGTGGACAGCGCCACCGATATCGCCAAAGAGAGCTCCGACATCATTCTGCTGGAGAAGAGCCTGCTGGTGCTGAAAGACGGCATCTACGAGGGCCGGCGCATCTACGGCAACATCATGAAATACATCAAGATGTCGCTGAGCTCGAACTTCGGCAATGTGTTCAGCGTACTGATCGCCAGCATCTTCCTGCCGTTTCTGCCCATGATCGCGATTCAGATCCTGATCCAGAATTTGATCTACGACCTCAGCCAGATTGCCATCCCGTGGGACAGCGTGGATCCGGAGTTTTTGGAGAAGCCGAAGAAATGGGACATGCGCGGTATATCGCGCTTTATGAACACACTGGGGCCCGTGAGCTCCGTGTTCGACATGGTCATGTTCGGCGGGCTGTGGTTTTTGCTGGGCTACAACGGCGCGAAAGACGCCGCCGGAAATTATCTCTGGGCGACGCATTTCCAGACCGGTTGGTTTATCGAGGGGCTCATGTCCCAGCTGCTGATCGTGCACTTCATCCGCACCGCGCGCATTCCATTCATCCAGTCCATGGCGGACAAACGGCTGCTCTTCTCCACGCTCGGCTGCATGGCCGCCGCCATCGTGCTCCCATTGGCGCTGTCCGGCGTGGCGGGATTCAATTTCGCGGCCATGGAGGGCAAATACTATGCCTTTTTGGTCGGCGTGCTGATTCTCTACAGTTTGGCGGTGCAATTGGTGAAACACTTCTATATCAAGCGCTACAAGGAGTGGCTGTGAGATGCAAAAAGTCATCTTTGAGACCTACAAGACCCTCGCCCTGGCGGAGGGCGCGCTGGACACGGTAATCGTCACACCCGATGACATCGTCTTTGACGGTCGCACACTCTTAAAGTGTATGTTCGGTTGCGCCGACTGGGGCAAAGGGCCCACCTGTCCGTCCCGGGAGGGGGCGCTCAAACCCTGGGAGTGGGAGCCGCTTTTAAGAAAATATACGGCGGTGCTGATCATCCACGCCCATGACAAGTGGGTCGCGCAGAAGGCCTCCTTCGCCGTGGAGCGGGAGGCGTTCCTCCTCGGGGACGTTCTGGCCTTCTCCATGTCCGACTGCACGCTTTGCGCGGACTGCGCAGGAAGCAGCGGGGAACCCTGCCGCTTCCCCAAACAGGCGCGCCCGGCTTTTCACAGCGTCGGTATCGACGTGTTTGCCACCGTAAAAAAATTGGGGCTCCCGCTCTCTCCTCTGCGGGAGCCGGATGAGGAGCCGAACTGGTATGCGGCGGTGTGGCTGAACGGGTAAAAAATTGGGGGCTGCGGTTGATAACCGCGTCCCGAGTGTTTATTCATGCTCAACAAAGTGTTGTATTTGTATGCTGAACGTGATATAATATGCGTGTAATAGTTTTTGAGAGGTGTTTTTATGCCCAAGGATACTGTAATTAACATCCGGACAGAAGGGGAAACAAAAAAACAAATTGAGAATTTATTTTCTCAGTTCGGTATAACAGTGTCCGACGCTGTTAATATGTTTTTTCATCAGGCGTTAATGCAAAATGGTTTTCCCTTTATCCCAAAAGTTCCTGAACCGAACGCCACCACGTTGGCGGCAATGGCAGAAGTAGAAGAAATGCTGAAAACGGGAAGCGGAAAAAGCTTTCACAGCATGGAGGAATTGTTGGCGGACTTAAACGCATGAAATATACTGTAAAGCAGTCGTCAATGTTCAAAAATGACTATAAAACGGCAATCAAGCGCGGTTACAATATTGCGCTTTTACTTGAAGTAATCGAAATGCTGGCAGACGGTGAGACCTTACCTGAAAAATATTAGGAGCCGCTTTTTAGGCGGTTCCTTTTTTCTGAATTCATTTCAAAAAAATTTTACTTTTCGCCAATAAAAACGGAGCGTAAATCCGTCTTATGATTGAGAGAGGGGGTGACGGCTTCGGACGATCTGCAAAAACAGCTTGTCAGGCTCCGCGAAGGGGATCGAACCGCGTTTGAGGCGCTGTATGAGAATTTGAAAAAACCGCTATTCACCGTGATCTTGCGAATGACGCGGGACTGGGCGCTGGCTGAGGATATCTTGCAGGAGGTCTTTCTCAAACTGTACCTTTCGCCGCCCGAACCCTCTGTCAATCCCCGCGCCTATCTGTACCGGATGGCGCGCAACTCGGCCATTGACAGCGTACGGAAGCGGCGGTCAGATGTCAATTTGGAAAACGCCGAACAAATCCTCTGTGATCCGGCGGAGGATCTCCCGCAAAAGATTGACACCGAAAACGCGGTTCAGGCCTTGCCGGAAAGGGAGCGCGATATCGTGACCCTGCACATCAACGGCGAGCTCAAGTTCCGCGAGGTCGCCGCGCTGCTGGAACTCCCGCTCGGAACGGTCTTATGGGCCTATCAAAAAGCGCTCAGACAATTGCAAACCCTTTTGGGAGGCGTGATATGAGGCGTATTATCCTGTTTCTGTTTATTTTGCTAATCCCGTTTTCGTTGGCGGGAACTATACCGGCTTTCGCGGCGGATCAAGAAATTGTCTCGTGGGACGATTTTTACCCCCAGACGGAGCGCTATCCCGACGATGTGGGCGGGCTCTGTTACGAAGACGGTGTCGGAAACTGTCTTCTGGTGGTCGGCCATCCCACGCCGGAGCGCATCCTACAGCTGCGCGCGGAGTTCCGCTACGATTTCGCCACCGTCGTCCCCTGCGAATACTCCTATACCGAGCTCATGCGGGTCGAGTACGAAATCTATCTCCGCATGACCAATCCGGACAGCAAAATATATAACGCGGGCGTAGGTTGGCACAGTGTTGACGGCGCGGTAACCGGATTCGGCGAGAGCGGCAAGGAGTTCCGCGTGGTGGTCGGCGTGGACAAAAGCGCGTTTGACCGCTACAGCGCCGAGTTCGCCAGAGAGTACGGCGACAGAGTATTTGTGGAGGTCTCTGAGCAGGCGGAGGCCGTCTCACTGGGCAATGCCGTCAAAACGGAAGCGATGGGCGGCAGCGCGCTATGGCTGTGGCCGGTAATCGGCGTCGGTCTGCTTGGCGCATTTTCGATTCTGCTGTGGCGGCTGCTCCGTCCTGTGCCCGCCCTGCGGACGGCAAACGGCGCTGTCCTCACTTCAAATCCTCCGGTCAGCAGAAAACAGGCGGTCGCCGCCGTGAGAGACAGCGGGAGCGCCCCAAGGGGTGATTTGTTTGCCTCGATCGCTCAGAAGCTTGACGAATCCACGTCGTAGCCCTGCTCCTCAATCGCCTCTTTCAGCTTCTCCGGCGGCGCCAAAACCGGGTCGTGCTCCACGGTCGCCGTTCCGGCGGCCAGATCGACGGCGGCGGCCTCGACGCCGGGCAGCGCGGTCAGCGCGCCTGTGACGGCTTTGACGCAGTGTGCGCAGGCCATGCCGCCCACGTGAAGGATCAATGTTTGCATAGTCAACTCTCCTTTTAAGCCCCCTTTTGAAAGGGGGTGGCGCGCAGCGCCGGGGGTTTGTCAGTCCTTTGGTCTAAAGTTTTTGAGCCGCAGCGCGTTCGTCAGCACCGAGACCGAGCTCAGGCTCATGGCCGCCGCCGCGATCATCGGGTTTAAGAGGGGCCCGCCGAAGAGGTGCAAGACGCCCGCCGCGATGGGGATGCCCACCACGTTGTAGCCGAAGGCCCAGAACAGGTTTTGCTTGATGGTACGCATGGTGCGGCGGGACAGTTCAATGGCCGCGGGCACGTCCCGGAGATCGGAGCGCATGAGCACGATGTCCGCGCTCTCCATGGCCACGACCTTGCCCTCGCTCTGGAGGCGTTTGACCTCATTTGCCTTATCCTGGGGCAGCACCTCGGCCAAAACCCGCGCAATTCCCGCCTGTTCCGCGATTTTTTGGGCGGTTTCCGCGTTGTCCCCCGTGAGCATTACGGTCTCGATCCCCAGCGCGCGCAGGCGCGCGACGGCTTCGGCGCTGGTCGCCTTGAGCCTGTCCGCCACGTCGATCCTGCCCCGGTATGCGCCGTCCACATACACGCGCACACCTCTGCCGACGGACACCTTTTGGCCGCCGATTTCCCCTTCGACGCCTTGGCCTACGACGGCGCGGAAGTTTGTCACCGGCAGAGTTTCCCCCGTGTAAGCCGCGCAGACAGCCCGCGCGATCGGGTGCTCGGAGAGCCGCTCCAAGGATGCCGCGAGCCGGAGCACGTCCCCCTCCACGCCGACAACCTCCGGCCTCCCCTCGGTGACGGTGCCGGTCTTGTCCAGCACAACCACCTCGATACCGCGCGCCGTCTCCAGCGCCTGTCCGCTTTTGATGAGGATGCCCCTCTCCGCACCCTTGCCGGCGCCCACAAGAATGGCCGTCGGTGTGGCCAGGCCCAAAGCGCAGGGGCAGGCGATCACCAGCACGGAGATGAAGATCGTCAGCGCGAACGGGAGGTCGCCGCCCGTGCCGAAGTACCAGGCGATTCCGGCCAGGAGTGCGGCGGCGCACACCGCCGGCACAAATACGCCGGAAACCCGATCCGCCAAGGCCGCGATGGGGGCCTTGCTGTTTTGGGCGTCCTCCACCAGCTTGACGATCTGCCGGAAGGCCGTGTCCGCGCCGAGCTTTTCCGCCCGAAACTGAAAACTGCCGACTGTGTTCAGCGTCGCGGCGTAGACCGCGCTGCCCGGGCTCTTGTCTGCCGGCAGGCTCTCGCCGGTGAGCATAGACTCGTCAATCGCCGTATTGCCCTCGAGCACCGTGCCGTCTACGGGGATCTTCTCCCCGGGCCGGACTGTCACGATGTCGCCGATCCCCACCATCTCGATGGGGAGCTCCCGCTCTATGCCATCCCGCAGAACCGTGGCCATTTTCGGCGCGAGACCCATGAGCGTCCGAATCGCCTCAGAGGTTTTTCCCTTCGACCGGGCCTCCAGGGATTTGCCCAGCAGCACCAGCGTGATGATCACACCCGCCGACTCAAAGTAGAGGGCGTGGGCCGCGCCCGCGTCTCCGGTGGCGATCCGCCAGAGCCCGTAGAGGCTGTAGAGCACTGCGGCGGAAGTCCCGACGGCGATCAGGCTATCCATATTCGGCGAGCCCTGGAACAGCGCTTTGTAGCCGACGATGTAAAACCGATGGCCCACGCCGACCACCGGCAAGACCAGCGCAAATTGTGTCAGCGCGTAGGACAGGGGGCTGTGTTCCATCCACGCCTGCGGCATCGCCATGGCGATGATGAGCAGCGGGAGGGCGAAAATAGCGGCGACGATAACCTTAGTCCAGAGGCGCACAGGCCGCTCCTGCCTGCGCTCCTCCGGGGTAAACGCCTCATAGCCGATTTTCGCCACAGCCGTCTGAATTTCGATGAGAGACACCTGCTGCGCGTCATACGCCACGCACAGCTTCTCGCTGGCCAGATTGACGCTGGCCTCCGCTACGCCGGGGAGTTTGCGCAGTATTTTTTCGATCCGCTGGGCGCAGGCGGCGCAGGTCATCCCCCGGACGCCGAGGATTTGTTTTTCCAGTTTAAACACCCCGATTCACACCTGTAGGGGCCGATGCCTACATCGGCCCGTTCTCGGCGCAGCGGCGTATTCCTACGGTGCAGCGGCGCGATGTGGGCATCGTGCCCTACAACGAACATGTATTGATGTCGCAGTCATGTGATCAAAATCCGTATTTCGCCAAAATCTCAGCCAGCTTGCCATTTTCCTTCATATCCGCGAGGCCGGCGTTGAACATGCCGAGCAGCTTGGCGTTGGTACCCCGCTTCACGGCAAGGCCAAAGGACTGCGGGTCTAATTTGTCCCCCACGACTTGGAGCCCCAGGCCGTCGCGCTTGATGTCCCAGGCCATTTCGGAGCGCTGCCCGAAACAGGCGTCACAGCTGCCGCTCAGGATGGCGTTATACATGAGCGCCGGAGTCTCATAATATTGGATGGTAAACCCGTATTTTTCCGCGTTGGCCTCGGCCCAGACAGTCGCCGGAACCTCGGCCGCCGGATCGGAGATCACACAGGCCACGAGCTTGCCCCGGAGATCCTCCGGTTTCGCAAGGGCACTGCCGACGGCGACGGCCATCACCTGCCCGTCGTCAAAGTAGCTCTTGGAGAAGTCAAAGTCCCGCTTTGCCTCATCGGTGATCGGCAAGCGCATCATCGCGCCGTCCGCCTCACCGGACTGAACCGCGTCCATCCCCGCGTCAGAAACCGCGTACCCAAGCGTATAGGTGAAACCCTGGTCGGCGGCGATGGCGGCGAGAATGTCCGGCGCCAGGCCGGTATAGGTATTTGTGCCCGCGGTATGGTCTGTAAAGGGGGGGGCGTAGCTGTCAACGTAGATGACATATTCCCCGCCCTTCTTCCCGCAGCCCGCGAGCGATGTCAGCGCCAGAAATAAGGCAAGGGCGGCGCAAAGGATTTTTTTCATACTGTCCTCCTGTTGTGGGGTCGGTTTCCTTACCCGACCGCCGTGCCCAGGGCATTGCGGGCGGGGATAAGACCCCAGCCCTACAAATATTGTATTGCATTCGGGCGAATTGTCAAGTAAAATCCGTTGCTCTCCGATTTTCTCCGATTTTTTTGCGAAAACGCTTGCTATTTATTTTCTGATATGTTATCATATATTCTACTTTGTGACTGTACGGCGATACGAAAGGATTGAGCCACTATGTCTGCCCTAACCCTCACCTTCACCATTATTCAATTGATTTCCGGCCTCTTTTTGATGGTTGTCGTGCTCATGCAGTCCGGCAAACGCAGCGGTCTCTCCGGCGTCATCGCGGGCGGCATGGACACTTTTATGACAAAGGCAAAGGCCCGCACCTGGGACGCGCGTCTGGCCCGCATCACCAAATGGGTCGCGCTGGTTTTTGTTCTGCTGACCTTGGCGCTGAACCTGATCTTTAAGGCAACAACCTGAGCGCAAACAAATATTGCGTATCATAAAAATCCCCGCCTTCTGGCGGGGTTCCGTAAAACAGTATCGCACTCGTTCTCAGGAGCGGCATGGCTTTCACGGTCATGCCGTTTCCTGCTTCATCAGTTCATCCAAAGGGATAAAGCCGACCAAGTCATAGCTGATGTGGATACCTTGCCGCCGTTTACCGCTGCTCTTGTCCGGGGCCTCCACATGGATGGCCTTTACCAGTTCCCGCAAGGCATAAGGCGTAAGCTCACGCAAATTACTGTACTTGCCTATCTTCTGGAGAAACTGCTCCAAATTCTCAAGCTGCCGCTCCTGCCCCTCGATCTCCTGCTGTAACACCTGTACATCAGCCTTTAGCTGTCTCTGCTCGGCCTCGTAGGTCTTGCTCATCATGGCAAATCGCTCGTCGGAGACTTTGGAATTCACGTTATCCTCGTAGAGACGAATGAAAAGCCGATCCAGTTCACTCAGCCGCTTTTCAGCCTGCGCAAGCCGCTTCCTGCTCACCCGGATCGCCTCTTCGCTCGACAGCTTCATCTTCCGCTCCATGATTGACCGAAAATGCGCTTCATAGCAGGACACATACGAGATAACGGCTTCCATGTGCATCCAGACCATTTCTTCCAGCACCACCGCCCTAATGTAATGTCCGCCGCACCTCTCCTTGTCAACGCGATGGGTGGAGCAGACGAAGAAATCCTGCCGCGTCTCGAACTGGGCTGATGTGCAGTAGTACATCTTCTGATGGCAGTCTGCGCAGTAGACAAGGCCGGAAAACAGGCTCGTTTTTCCTGTCCTGGTCTGCCTGTGCCGCTGCTGGCGGAGTTCCTGTACTTTGTCAAAAATCTCAGGCTCGATGATGGCCGGATGCGCGTCGTAAAACACAAACTGCTTCTCCGCATCATTTTCCCGCCGCTTCTTATCCCAGATCGACGCCGTATAGGTCTTGAAATTTACAATGCAGCCGGTGTATTCCCGGCGTTCCAAGATGGTGACGACGGTAGCGGAATTCCATTTGTGCGGGGAGTCAGTTTCCCGGTTTATGACGTACTGGCCCGCTGCACAATGATACGCGGTGGGATTCAGCACCCGTTCCTCCGTCAGCAGGCTTGCGATCTGCGACGGCCCTCGTCCCTCCATGCAGAGCGTGAAAATACGCTTGACCACCTGCGCCGCATCCTCGTCCACGGTCCAGCGTTTCGCATTGTCCGGGTCTTTCCTGTAGCCGTAGGGGACATTCGTGGTCAGCGGCTCGCCGCGCTCGCCCTTTGCCTTGTTCACGGC
>WQUU01000229.1 GCA_009781925.1 Bacillota bacterium
GCCGCAGGTGTCCATGGTCTCCGCATCGACCTTTGGTTTCAGGGGGACGCAATTGTCCCGCATGGCCTTTGCGATGTAAGCGATCTCCTGGAGCGACGCGCCCTTCATCAGCAGGGCCACCTGGAAGCCCGCGATCTGCACGTCGCTGACCGTGCCGTCTTTGATCGCGGCGATGAGCTCGGAGACCTCCGCCTCCGTGAGCTCCTGATTGGTTGTGATTTTCGCTAAAATTTCTTTATACATGAGCATGGGCCTCCTTAAAGTTTGATTGTAGGGGGCGATGCCCACATCGCCCCGTGCTTTTGATCCGGCGTTAGGCGGGGCGATGTGGGCATCGCCCTCCTACAGATTTATGGATTTGAAATTGCCTTTTTGATTTTTTTTGCGTACTGATAAACGGGCTCCGCACAGTCCCGCCCATATTCCGCCGCGAGCCGGACAATGGCGCTGCCGATGATCACGCCGTCGGCGAACCCGGCCATTGCCCGCGCCTGTTCCGGCGTGGAGATGCCAAAACCCACGGCGCAGGGGATGTCGCTGACTTCCCTGACCAGTTCGATCATATGCCTTGCGCTGTCGTCCAAATTGCTCCGCTCGCCGGTGACGCCGAGGGAGGAGACGCAGTACAGAAAGCCGCCGGAGTTTTGGGCAATTTTCGCGATTCTGGCCTCAGAAGTGGGCGCGATGAGGGAGATCAGCGCGAGCCCGTGGGTTTCACAGGGGCCGAACAGTTCCCCCCGCTCCTCAAAGGGCAGATCGGGCACGATGAGGCCGTCGATGCCCGAGGCGGCGCAGCGCTCGGTGAACTTTAAAACGCTGTAGGCGAAAATCGGATTATAGTAGGTCATGAACAGCAGCGGAACTTCGATATTTGCCCGGACGCGGGAAACAAGGTCAAAGAGTTTTTCCACCGTGCACCCGGCCCGGAGCGCGCGCTCGTCCGCCGCCTGGATCACCGGGCCCTCCGCGATGGGGTCGGAGAAGGGGATGCCGATCTCGATGGCGTCCGCCCCCGCCTCGCAGAGCGCGTATAGCAACTTTTCCGTCGTCTCCAGATCCGGGTCGCCGCCCGTGAGGAACGGGATAAACGCCTTTTGGCCGGAAAAGGCCCGACCGATTCTATTCATAGAGATTGACCCCCTTGTATCTGGCGATTGCCGCCACATCCTTATCGCCGCGCCCGGAGAGGGTCACGACGATGAGCTTTCCTTTTCCCAGTTCCGGCGCGTACCGCATCGCGTATGCCACGGCGTGGGCGCTCTCGACCGCCGGGATGATCCCCTCTGTCCTGGCCAAATATGCAAAGGCGTCCACCGCCTCTGCGTCTGTGACCGGGACATACCGCGCGCGGCCCCGGTCACAGAGTTCCGCGTGTTCCGGGCCGATACCGGGGTAGTCCAGGCCCGCCGAGATGGAGTACACCGGCGCGATCTGTCCGAATTCGTCCTGGCGGAAGTATGACTTCATGCCGTGGAAGACGCCCACGGAGCCGCTCGTGATCGCCGCCGCGTTTTCCGGCGTATCGACGCCCCGCCCGGCGGCCTCGCAGCCGATGAGCTGCACGCCCGCGTCGCCGATAAACTCATAAAAGGAGCCCATGGCGTTGCTCCCCCCGCCCACGCAGGCGATGACGGCGTCGGGCAGCCGCTTTTCCAGCGCCAGCATCTGCGCTTTGATCTCGCGCCCGATGACCGCCTGAAAGTCGCGCACCATGGTGGGGAAGGGGTGCGGCCCCATGACGGAGCCGAGACAGTAGTGGGTGTCGCTCATCCGGCCCGCCCACTCGCGCATACACGCGTTGACCGCGTCCTTGAGCGTCGCCGTGCCGCTCTCCACGGGGCAGACCGCCGCCCCCAGGAGTTGCATGCGGTAGACGTTGAGGGCCTGCCGCTCCATGTCCTCCCGGCCCATGAAAACTTTGCACTCCATGCCGAGCAGCGCGGCGGCTGTGGCGGCGGCCACGCCGTGTTGACCCGCGCCGGTCTCCGCGATCATGCGGGTTTTGCCCATCCGCTTGGCCAGCAGCGCCTGGCCCAGGACGTTGTTGATCTTGTGGGAGCCGGTGTGGTTTAAGTCCTCGCGCTTTAAATAAATCTCGGCCCCGCCCAGGTCGGCGGTCATTTTTTTCGCGTGGTACAGCAGCGAGGGCCTGCCCGCGTAGTCTCTCAGCAATGCATTGAGTTCCCCGATGAACTCCGGATCGCCGCGCCATCGCGCATAAGCCTGCTCCAGTTCCAGTACCGCGCTCATCAGCGTCTCCGGGATGTACGCGCCCCCATAGAGCCCAAACCGTCCGTTCTCCATATTTTGTAATCCCCCCTGACGTTAAAAATCCCCGACAAAGCGATAGCCTTGTCAGGGACGAATAAATAATATATCCGCGTTGCCACCCTGTTTCGCGATTTTATCGTCGCGCGCTCTCTGGAGTACGACAATACCCCCGGCAACTGACGTATGCCCGCACGTCATGGAATACTCGGCGACTCACACCTTTGACCATGCCCTCAACGGCCCATTTGACATTCCGCATTTCCTGCCCGGCTCTCAGCTGCCCGGACTCTCTGTATGGCGCGCAAATGCCGTTACTCCCGTCTCAACGGTTTGATTTCATGTAGTTTAAACCATTTGCGGAGTCTTGTCAAGTGTTTTTTTTGTGGTATAATCGTTGTGGAAAGGAAAGGCGGTACAAAGTGGACTATGTTCTTCAAACCAAAAATAAGAAAACGGAGGCCCTATGAACGAGCGTATTTTGCACCTCTTAAATGACATGGTACACAAGTCCGCGCTGCTGGACTGGTTCGCGCGGTTTCTCATTCAGGGCTCATTTTTCATTATTGCGGCGGCGATTCTGGCGGTCTATCTCCTGGGAATCTTTCTGAAAAAAGAAAATTTCCGCAGCGCGGCGGTCAACACCGGCTGTATTGTCGTGCTCTGTCTGCTGATCGGATTGCTGACCGAGCAGTTTGTCCATGAGAAAAGACCCATGTTCGCCCTGGACAACGTGACCGCCCTGCTGCCCCATGCGGACGACGCCTCCTTCCCCAGCGACCATATGCTCTTCTGCTTTGGCGCGGCCTTCGGTTTTTATCCGCTCAGCAAAAAGCTCAGCTTTTCGCTGATGGCGTTCGGACTGCTGGTCGGCATTGCGAAGATATTTGCGGCGCAGCACTACCCGCTGGATGTTCTGTTCACAATCCTTGGCGCTTTTGTGATAGCGCTGGCATATCGGATTCTTGCTTCAAAACGGGTGGCCAAAGGATATCAATTCCTCGAAAGGCGTGTCCTGCGTTTTTTGCATAAAACGGCATGAGGGAAACGGGTGAAATGGCGCCTGCAAATGCAAGACCGCGCCTGCGGATACGCCGTATCAAATTGATCGGATAAAAGAATCGGATCTGCAAAGATGCGGTTCTTTTTAAATTTTGCGGCAATTTTACGTTCTCAGTCTTGCAAATTTTACGGGTATGGGCTTATACTATAGGGTAGGGCGCGAAAATTGTAATTTTATGAGAGGCAGAGATATAGCGAGGGGTGTCTTCCAAGACAATCTTCATTCAACAATCATGATGCGGGAGGTTTTGCGCGTGCAGGACAAGCCTGAGAAAGTCAAGGAGATTTATAAAAACCGGGAAATCAGTTGGCTCCAGTTCAACGAGCGCGTACTGGAGGAGGCGGAGGATGAAAGTACTCCTTTGCTTGAGCGCCTGCGCTTTTTGTC
Organism: Bacillota bacterium; assembly: GCA_009781925.1. Classification (GTDB taxonomy): domain Bacteria; phylum Bacillota; class Clostridia; order Oscillospirales; family Oscillospiraceae; genus WQUU01. The sequence continues at coordinate 3,719 of WQUU01000229.1, forward strand.
GATCGTGCTCAATAATTCTGACGAATTTTACCGGGTGCGGGTAGGTATGCTCTGTGATCAGATGCTGGTGGATGAAAATATACGGGATGATAAAGCCGGGAGAACGATATCCGAACAATTGAAAGATATTTGGAGCGCCACGAGAAAACTGCGAACCCGTTTTGATGCGGCGTATGCGCAGGTGATGACGGCAATGGAGAACTTTGGCGTCTGTCAGATTCGGAAGAGCAAACGGGTGGCAGAGCGGGACAAGTCGTTTCTCAAAAACTTGTTCGAGCAGCAGATCGCGCCGCTGTTGGCGCCGTTTATCATCGAAAAGAATCATCCGTTCCCGTTTTTTGAAAACGGAAAACTTGTCGTCGGCGTTACCCTGAAAACCAAAAACGGCAAAGACTGTGTTGGGCTCATCCCGCTGCCCGACAGCATAGAGCGGATGATCTGCCTGCCGTCGGAAGCCTGCCGGTTTATTTTGGCGGAGGATTTAATTCTCATGTTTGCGGACAGAGTGTTCCACAAATTTGACGTACAGGAGAAAGCCATATTTTCTATTATCCGCAACGCCGACATCAATGAGGATGAGGGACTCTATGATTATGATACGGATTTGAGCGATACCATGTCAAAAATCATCGACCGCCGAAAACTGATGGGCCCGGTGAAGATCAAATACAACGGCGACAATTGCCCCAAACTGATCTCCTATCTGTCGCGCGTGCTCTATTTGAAGAAACGGCAAATTTTCCAATATGGCACGCCGCTGGACTTTCGCTTTTTGTCTGAACTTGAAAACAGATTAAGTGAAAACAGTCTGACATCCCTGTGTTTTCCGCCGCATGTGCCGGCGCCGAATCCGAACATCAACGAAAACGGCAATATCATCGAGCAAATCATCAGACGCGATATTCTGCTGGCGTATCCTTTCGAGGATGTTTCCGCCATGCTCGCGTTGATGCGGCAGGCGGCGGCGGACAACAGGGTAAAATCCATCCATATCACCCTTTACCGGGTGGCCCATCACTCAAAAATTGTGTCCGCGCTGATCGACGCGGCCAACAACGGCAAGCAGGTCACTTGCGTGATTGAGCTCCGCGCGCGCTTCGATGAGGAAAATAACATCGACTGGGCCGGCCAGTTGCGGGAAGCGGGCTGTAAAGTACTGTACGGTATGCCGGGCTATAAAACCCACGCCAAGTTATTGCTCATCGAGCTGGCGGACGGGAAAAATATCTGTCTGATCGGCACCGGCAATTTTAACGAGATCACAGCGCATGTGTATACCGACATCAGCTTGCTGACAGCCCACAGGGGCATCGTCGCCGACGTGCAAAAAGTCTTTGCCGCCATTGAGTCGGGGACATTTGTGCAGCAGGCGGATCACCTGCTGGTGGCCCCGCTGTGTATGAAAAACCGGCTGATCGAGATGATCGATGGGCAGATTGAAAAAAAACTGCGGGGGAAACCCGCGGAGATCGTCATGAAACTCAACTCGCTGACCGAGAAAGAGATGATCGATAAGCTCATTGAGGCGTCGGGGGCGGGGGTAAAGGTGCGGTTGATTGTCCGCGGTATTTGCTGTGTGATCCCGGGTATCCCGGGCGTGACGGAGAATATTGCGGTGCGGAGCATCGTGGGCCGGTTTTTGGAGCATTCCCGGATCTACGCATTCGGCGTGGGCCGGAGAAAGCAATATTTCATCTCGTCGGCCGATCTGATGACCCGCAATATGACCGGGCGGGTGGAGGTGGCCGTCCCGATTTATGATCCGGCCTGTCAGGCAAAACTGCGGCGCATTTTGAACTCCAATTTTGCCGATAACGGAAAGGCGCGGATCTTGCAGGCGGACGGGCGCTACAAAAAAGGCACCTTATCCCGATGGAGAAAACCCAGAAACAGCCAACAGGAATTGTCAGGAATTGAGGAGCGATGAAATTGAAAAGAGTAGGAATATTGACCAGCGGCGGAGATTGTCCGGGGCTGAACTCAGCCATCCGCGGAGTTGCAAAAACGCTGTACCGGCGTATACCCGGGGCGGAAATCGTGGGTATCGTGGGCGGCTACACCGGGCTCATCGAAAAAGACTGCCGCGTCATGCGGCCGGAGGATTTCTATGATATTCTGACCTTGGGCGGGACAATTCTGCACACAACGCGCCAGCGTTTCAAGACCATGCGGGACGAGGACGAACCGGGCCACAACAAATTGGACAAGATCGTGCGCAACTATAAAGAACTGGGGCTGGATTGCCTGTGTACGCTGGGCGGAAACGGAACCCACAAAACCGCCGACCTGCTGGCCTCGGAGGGGCTCAATATCGTGGCCCTGCCCAAGACGATCGACAACGATGTCTGGGGTACGGATGAGACCTTTGGATTTCATACGGCGGTGGAGTTGGGCGCCGGAATTGTGGATCGGGTATATACGACGGCGGAGTCCCACTCGCGCGTCATTGTCGTTGAGGTGATGGGCAACAAGTTCGGATGGCTGGCGCTGGCGACCGGAGTGGCCAGCGGCGCCGAGGCGATTGTGATCCCGGAAATTCCCTATCACATCCAAAAGATCAATGAGGCAATTGTGAACAGAGTGAACGCGGGCCGGGCCTATTCCGTGGTGATTGTGGCGGAAGGCGCCTGTTCCGCTGAGGAGGCCGGCATAAAACGCAAGGAACGCATGATCAAGAGGGCTGAGGAGGGCTTTTTGACTGTCTCGGCCAAACTCTCAAAGGAGATACAGGCGGATACGGGCATCGAGACCAGGACGATGACGCCCGGTTATTACCTGCGGGGCGGTTCTCCCTCCGCCTATGACCGCATTTTGACAACGCAGTTTGGCGCGTATGCGGCTGAGCTCATTTGTCACGATGTGTACGGCGTGACCGTGGCCAAAAAGGATGGCATAATCACCCACAACAGATTGGCGGACGTCGCCGGCAAGCCGAAGCCGATTCCGCTGAGGCACCCGCTGATCGCCGCGGCAAGAGATACCGGAATTTCGTTCGCTGACTGACAGGAAGGGAGCTACCGATGATGAATAAGAAGGAAACGATGTTTTTTGACCGCTTTGGGGATATGGCGGAATACGCCTATCAGGCGGCGACCGCGCTGGAGCATATGCTGGTGGACTATACGGGTGCGGCGTCCGGGCTGGTGAAGATCTCCGAGATAGAATCTGCCTGCGACGCGGTGCTCCACGAGATTTTTCAGAAAGCCAACGTGGCGTTTGTCACGCCGATCGACCGGGAAGATATTTTCCTCATCGCGAAGGAACTCGACAACATCGTGGATTACATTGACGACGCCGCCTATGGCTTTGACATCTTCAATGTCAAGACCATAAGCCCCGGCGCAAAGGCGTTCGTGCCCCTCATCGTCCAGGCGACCGTGGCGCTGAAAGAATTGCTCCGCGAAATGATCCACATGAAAACCGGGAAAGCCATGATGGATCTCATCATTGAAATTAACCGGCTGGAAGCCGAGGGGGATATCAAATACCGGGCGGCGATGAAGAAGCTGTTTACGGACGAGCGTGACGCGGTCGATCTGATCAAGTGGCGCGCCATTTACGATTACTTGGAGAACGCGCTGGACGCCTGCGAATACGTGGCGAACGTCATCGAGGGAGTTGTGATGAAGCATGGGTAATCCGGCGCTGCCAAGTCTGATCATCGTGATTGTCCTCGCGGTCTCTTTCGATATTGTCAACGGTTTTCACGACTCCGCAAACGCCATTGCGACCTCGATCTCCACCCGTGTGCTGTCCCCCAGGGTGGCGATCCTCATGGCCGCGGTCTGCAATTTTTTTGGCGCGCTGATCAGCCACAATGTCGCGGGCACCATCTCCCAGGGGCTGGTGCACGGAAACGTAGAACAATACGTGATCATTTCCGCCTTGATCGGCGCGATTGCCTGGAACCTCATCACATGGAGGCTGGGTCTGCCCAGCAGTTCCTCCCACGCGCTCATCGGCGCGCTTTTGGGCAGCGTACTCATGGATACGCTGAGCGCGGGCGACGTGATCTGGAGCGGGCTTTTGGCCAAAGTGGTTTTGCCCTTGGTGCTGTCTCCTGTGGCCGGATTCATCGTCGCGTTTCTGTTTATGAAACTGCTGCTTTGGCTGCTGGCGTCGGTCAGCCGGCTTGTCGTCAACAGGTGGTTTTCAAAACTGCAAATCATTTCCGCCGCCTTCATGGCGCTGTCCCACGGCATGAACGACGCCCAGAAATCCATGGGAATCATCACCCTCGCGCTGATCAGCGGCGGATTTTTAGTCCCGCCGCAGAGCGGTCAGGCTGCGGTTCCGGTCTGGGTGATCCTGCTGTGCGCCGCGGCGATGGCGATTGGGACGTCCATGGGCGGGTCACGCATCATCAAGACCGTCGGTATGAAGATGATCAAGCTCACCACCGTTGACGGCTTTGCCGCCGAGGCCTCCGCCGGCGCGGTCATCACGGTCATGTCGGCCCTCGGCAATCCCCTCTCCACCACCCACGTCATCACCTCGGCGATCATGGGCGTTGGCAGCGCGAAGCGATTCTCCTCAGTGCGATGGTCGGTGGTTCGCAGTATGGTTTTGGCCTGGGTCGTCACCCTGCCGATCTCAGCGCTGCTGGGCGCGGCGATGGTGCTGCTGGTGAAGGCGGTCATAAGGATATCATAAACCGCCGCCCCTTATCCTAGCCGGGCGGCGGTTTGTGATTCTTCAAATCTGCTGTTTGTCACGGTTATAGCGCGGGAACTGAGTTCTTTTTTTGCTTTTCATTTAGGAGCTGCGCCTTAATTTCCGCGAGCTCGCTCATCTGGGCCTCCGGAACCTCAGGATAGGAAAGGTGCAGCTGGCTGATGCGCTCATTGACGATTTTTGATACGGCAAGCTGTGTAAACCATTTATTGTCAGCCGGTACAATGTACCACGGGACTTTTGCGGTCGCGGTGTGGGAGATTGCCTCTTCGAACGCCGTCTGATAATTATCCCACAGCGCGCGTTCTTTCATGTCGGCCACGGAGAGCTTCCAGTTTTTCTCTTTCTGGTCGATCCGTTTTAAAAACCGCTTTCTCTGCTCGCCCTTTGACAGATGCAGGAAAAATTTGATGATGATAAACCCGTTATTGCTGAGATATTTCTCATAATCCCGGATTTCATCATAGCGCCGTTTCCAAAAAGCCTTGTCTATGTCGTTGAGAGAATCGATTCCCGGAATTTTTTCGCTCAGCACAAACTCAGGATGTACTTTGGTGATCAGCACCTCCTCATAATAGGAGCGGTTAAAAATACCGATTTTGCCGCGTTCGGGAAGATTTTTATTGATTCGCCACAGATAATCGTGGCTCAAATCTTCCTCCGACGGCGTTTTAAAGCTGACGACACGGCAGCCCTGCGGGTTGATGCCGCTCATCACATGGCTGATTGTGGAATCCTTACCGGCCGCGTCAATCCCCTGGAACACGATTAAAACCGCGTACCTGCCCTGCGCGTAAAGCATGTCCTGCATTGCGCGCAGCTTGTTGATATCTTGTTCGACTTCTCCCAGAGCTTCAGCCTTATCGTGAAAATCGGCCGTATCGTCGGGAGCCCATTGTTTCAGTGACAATTTGTCTTTGCCATCGTACCGAAACTGCTTTTCATAATCCATTTTGCTACCTCAATAACAATAAAAAGTATGAGTCGGGGATATTATAGCACAAAAATGCGCCGATTCAAGAGGAGATTGCGATGAACGTCAAACAATTTATTAAAATACTGCTTTTGGCCATATTCGTCTGTCTCGCCGCGGGCGTGGGGCTGTTCCTTTATAACGCAAACCATGCTTATAATATCCGCGACGGCTTCAGCTCTGTCCCGCTGCAATTCGATCCAGATGATTCCTCGTCAACGATCACGTGGCACGGCTCGCAGGTAACCGTCCACGGCGGCTTTGTAAAAGGCGTTCAATCGGGCGGCTTCAACGGTGACAGCCTGGTTATCCGGGCCTTGTCGCCCCTGCCTTCGATAGAAATAAAAAACGGAGACCAGTTATATGCCCGAACCATGTCTATTACCCTTGAGAACGTCAACCCTGATTTTTACGCAAAACAGATTGATCCGAGCTTGAGCCCATCAAGAACCGCTGTAAACACCCTGGAGTTTACGCTTGACGCAAACCCGAATGCGGAAATAAATATTGTGCCCGCGACGCCCTC
>WQUU01000230.1 GCA_009781925.1 Bacillota bacterium
TTAAAACCTCGGCGGCAAAGATATTCGCCTCGTATTCCTGGCGGGTGGACATATTATACAGCATGAATTCCTTAAACGCGCCGGTCTCCGCCAATTCCCGATGCCATTGATCGTGACCAATCTCGTGGGTACAAACGATGCGTAGCGTCCGTTCGCTCAATTTGCTGTTGAGGTAGATAAACCGATTGCGTCTTACGACCATGTACATGCCTTTGAGCTTGTTAAAATAGTCTACAAACTCGACGTGTATGCCAAGCTCTTTCGCCAATTGAAAGGGGTCCCGCGTTTCGTATTTACGAACCAATTCGGCGGCCCTTTGTGTGATCGCGTCAAACTTCCGCATCGTCAGTCTCTCCCCGAGGCCGTTTTCTTCCATATTTTTTATTGATCTCTTTGGCTTTCCAGTAGGCGTCGCTCATCGCGCGCATGGCCGCGTCGCGATCCTCCTCGCCGAGTTCGCCACCGGCAAACAGACCCGAAACCTGTGCCACCAGCGCGCGGATTTCCCGCTTGGCCTTGGCCCCGCCGCGCTCCTGAGCGTCCGCGACGAGCATATCCTCCTCGCCCAGAAGATACTCAGACTTCACCCCAAGTACCTTTGCAATTTCCTGGACAGAGGAAATCCTTTTGGGAATACTCCTACCGCTCTCATAGTTTTGAATAGTCCTGTCTGTGAGCCCAGTCTTGTCCGCAAGCTCCTTTTGCGTCAGCCCTGCCTTAACACGTTCAAGTTGTAACTTCTCGCCAAAAAACATATGGATCACCCTTGCTCGAAATATTTTTCAAAATTTACTCTTGACACGAAGATTGCTATGTGCTATAGTGTGGAACACAACCAGAATCCATCTTGTGTTTTCATCGTATACCACGAAAGTAATTTTGTCAAGAGTTATTTTATGTTTGAGGCAAAAACATATGGAGCGGCAAATACTGCACTGCGACCTCAATAACTGTTTTGCAAGTATCGAGATGCTGCACCACCCAAAGCTGCGCGGGCACCCAGTGGCGGTGGGCGGCGACGCGGAGGAGCGCCACGGCATTATCCTCGCGCGCAACTACGAGGCGCGGGCCTTCGACATCAAGGTGGGGCAGACCCACTGGCAGGCCCGGCAGCTCTGCCCCGATCTCATCATCGTGCCACCGGACTATGACAAGTATCTGCGCTTTTCGCGCCTTTTCCGGGCGATTTTGGCGGATTACTCGTCTCAGGTGGAGGCGTTCGGCCTAGACGAGGCGTGGGTGGACGTGACGGGGGTCAACAAGTGCGGTGGGGACGGCCAGGCGATTGCCGACGAGATTCGGGCGCGCGTCAAGTTTGAGCTCGGCGTCACCGCGTCGGTGGGCGTCTCGTACACGAAGATTTTCGCCAAGCTGGGGTCTGACCTCAAAAAGCCGGACGCGACCTCTGTGATCACGCGGGACGATTTCCGCGAGATCGTCTGGCCGCTCCCCGCAGGCGACCTGCTGGGCGTGGGCCGCTCAACACTGGTGAGGCTGCTGCGCTACGGCGTCAAGACCATCGGGGAGATCGCGCGGACAGATACGCAGACGCTCCAAAGCTGGTTCGGCAAATGGGGACTGTACCTGCACGCCTACGCGAACGGACTGGACAACTCGCCCGTCGCCCAGGCCGGAGACGAAAGCGTGATCAAGTCCATCGGCAACAGCACGACCTGCCCGCGCGACCTGGAGAACGACGGGGAGGCGCACATCGTTCTGCAAAACCTGGCGGAGAGTGTGGCGGAGCGGATGCGGGAGCAGGGCCTGGCCGCCAAGACGGTGCAGGTCAGCCTGCGGACGAACGACCTGCAATGGTTCGAGCGGCAGATGGCACTGCCCCAGCCATCGCACATTTCGACCGAGCTCTGCGCCTCCGCGATGAAGCTCCTGCGGCAGCACTGGCGCTGGGAGAAGCCCCTGCGCGGCATCGGCGTCCGGGGGACAAATCTTGTGCCGATCAATCAGCCCCGGCAGCTCACCCTCGACGACGAGCGGCAGCGCGAGCGCCGGGAGACGCTGGAATTCACGATTGACGGCATCCGCCGCCGCTTTGGGCACTTTTCAATTGATCGCGCATTCCTGCGGGCTGACGCGCAGCTCGGCAGATTAGACGCCAAAACGGATCATGTGTTTCATCCGATCGGATATTTGGGGAGCGCGTCATGAACGACATTGTAGATTACAAACAGTACATGGACAGCGATTATAAAGTCTATGTGGATGTGACCGAAACCCGCCTGCGGGACGGGACGCTCCTGCCGCAGTCCCTCTATTGGGAGGATGGCGCGTACTATGTGATTGACCGGGTCCTCGATGTGCGCCCCGCCGCGTCGCTCAAAGCGGGTGGCGCGGGCCTGCGGTACACGGTGCGCATTCAGAAGAAAGAAGTCTTCATGTTTCTGGAGGAAGACCGGAACGTCCTGCGCTGGTTCATGGAGAGGAAAGAGAGACAATGAGCAGCTATATCAACATTGAGGCCCTGGCCCAGGACACCCTCCGGGACTTTTCAGGAGCGCCGGTTGACGATCCCGCCGACATCCATCCATTGGACGTGGATCGCTTCGCAAAGTCCTTTCTCGGACTGAGCTTCGCCTACGGCCACTTTCCCGACGAGGGTGTCACGCTTGGGCTGACGGCCTTCACGGACACACAGGTCGCGCTGTCATGGAAGTATCGCCCTCTACACTACCCAGACGAAATCGTACTCGTACCAAAAGACACGATCCTGCTCGATGACCGGCTGAAGCCGCCGTTTCATAATCCGGCTTGGGAAACCGCGCGGCGGCGCTATGTCATCGTCCATGAGTGCGCCCACCAAATCCTGTTCCGCCTGGAACCCAGTGACCGGCAGCAGGCCATGCGGCGGCAGTTTTCCAACCGCGTCTGTTCGCTCCGGGAACTGTCCCCGGCGGAGGGCCTGGACGAGTGGCGGGCGAACCAACTGACTGCGGCGCTGCTCATGCCAAAAAAGTACATCGATCTGCTCGCGCAACGTTACGCGCGGGATCGCAGGCTGGTCGCCTACGGCGGCAGGCTCAATCTCCCGGACAGCCTTGCCCTGACGCACATCCGCGGCAGGCTGGGCGTCTCCCGGTCGGCGGCAATCATCCGGCTCCGGCAGTTGGGCCACTTGGTGGACAGGCCGGCAGACTGGTATCATGATCCTGCGGAGGTGAGCTGCGATGTCCCGATTTGAGCTCACGCCTGAGATGCTGGAGAGGATTCGGAGCCCGTCGCCACCGCCTGAGCCTGTCCGTGTAGATTGCGTCCTTATTGTTGTAGCTGGCTTTGCGCCGGAACTATATCACGGTTATGCCTTGCGCAGGGCCAAACGCAGTCCGCCGTCTGAGCTGAAAAGCGTGATGTGTCCACACTGCGAAAAAGGCGTGCTCGCGCGGATTGAGCCCTCCGCCAAGGTCGATGTGTATCGGCACCCGGCGCACAAAAAAATGATATGTCAGCAGTATGTGAAATGTCGCATCTGCGGAAAGGAGACCGGCGTTGTCCTAACGCCAACCGATCTCATAACAGAATAATGTTTCGGCCTACCGTCCCCACGGACGGTTAAGCCTCACCCTCACGGAATCTGACGCGCGTCTCGTTTCCAGACAATTCGACACAGAAATGTGTAATAAAACTGGAGGGGCATAGTCGTTGTAAAATAAATATGCCCTAACTCCGCGCCCGAATC
>WQUU01000231.1 GCA_009781925.1 Bacillota bacterium
AGGCGCTCCAGGCCATGTTCAGCGCTTCAGACGCGCGGTATCGCGATATGGAGGAGATTTTTTTGCGCAGTCAGGCAGGCGTCCTGGCCGGAAATCTGGTAGACGGCTTGCCCTGCCCTGTCTGCGGCGCAACAGACCACCCCGCTCCTGCCGAGTTGTCTGTTGCCTCTGTTACCGAGACGGAACTAAAAAATGCGCGGGGAGTCAGGGACAGGGCGCAGGCAAACCGTGAAAGCAAGGCCGCGCGCTGCGGCGCGCTGCGCGCAGAGATCGAGACGCTGGGCAGGCGCTTTCTGGCCGATTTCTCCGAATTTGCCCCGGGCGCAGACTGGAAAACCTCAAAGCAGGCGCTTGCGGCGCTGCTCAGCGCGGCGCAGCGCGAGGCGGAGACGCTGAGCATCCGCAGGGACGCGAGCAAAAAGGCGCTTGACGCCCTCACCGCTGCGCGGAGCGCCGCCGCGAAGCGCAAGACAGACGCCGAGTCCGCGCTGCTGTCGGCGAACACCCTCGCCCGGGAGCGGGCCGCGCACGAGGAGAAAGTGCGCAGTCTCCGGGCGGACGCCCGGTCGGCCTACGATAACGCCCTGCACGCAAACGGGTTTGCGGATGAGTCGGCGTATACCGCCGCGCTTTTGAGCGAGAGCGAGCTCAGTTCCCTGAACAGGCGCGTCCTGGACTATGAGAAGCGCGGCGAGCAGCTCAGCCGCGACATCGCCCGGCTGGAGGGCGAAACCGACGGAAGGGAGCCGCCCGACCTCCCGGCGCTGCGGGCCAGACTGGCGGCCGAGGATTCCGCGTCCAGGGTTCTGCGCGACCGCCGGGATGAGTGCGGCGGCAGATTGGGCCGGACGGAGGGCGCGCTCCGGGAGCTTCGCCGCGCGGCCGCCGCGTTTGAAAAGGCCGAGCAGTCCTATGCCGCCGTCAGGCAGCTGTCGGACACGGCAAACGGAAAGCTGGATTTTGAGACATACGCGCAGACAGCGTATTTTGAACGCGTGCTCCGCGCGGCCAATCTGCGGCTCAAGCTGATGAGTCAAAACCGCTACATGCTGCTGCGCAAGACCGACAGAAACGACGGGCGTAGGCGCTCGGGGCTGGAACTGGAGGTTCTGGACGCCTATACGGGCAAGACGCGCGCCTCCGGCAGCCTGTCCGGCGGCGAGTCGTTTATGGCGTCGCTCTCCCTGGCGCTGGGCCTGTCCGACATCGTCCAGCAGAGCGCTGGCGGTATCCGTCTGGACGCCATGTTCATCGACGAGGGGTTTGGCAGCCTGGATGGGGAGGTGCTGGAACTGGCCATACGGACGCTCAGTGAGATGGCGGGGAGAGATCGCGTCATCGGCATCATCTCCCACGTGTCCGAACTGCGCGAGCGCATTGACAGGCAGATACAGGTGGAAAAAACCCCCGCGGGGAGCAAAATACGGATGGTGGGATAAGGGGAAACACAGATGGAATTGGATGTGATCCAGACCGCGCTCGGCGGTCAGCGCGCCGTATACAACGGCGTTCGGGTGAAGACGATTCCAAAGCCGCTACGGCTCTTCAACAAAAACCGCTCCTACGCGTTTCGCGGGACGGTTTATCTGGCGCCGAATATTTTAAACGGCGGCCCGGACGAGGCCGTCCGCACCCTGCGGCACGAGTACGGGCACACGCGGCAATACGCGCGGCTGGGTTTTTGCAGGTATCTCTTCGGCATTTTTCTCCCGTCCATGACGCACACCCCGCGGGAGCACTATTACTCCCAGAAATGGGAGGTGACCGCGGATGCGTTCGGAGACGTTGACCGGGCCGGTACGGGCGAGGCGCATCTGCCGGGGGCGGAAAAAGACGGGGAAGATTATCTGCGGCATCTGGAGCGGAGACTTGATTCACGCCGTCAGAGGTGATAAAATATGACCAGAATTTTGAACATCGGCTCACTCAATCTCGATCACGTCTATGCCGTGCCACATTTTTTGCGCGCGGGAGAGACCTTGGCGTCGCTCTCCCTGCGGGATTTTCCCGGCGGGAAAGGGCTGAACCAATCCGTCGCGCTGGCGAGGGTGACAGGACAGTTAACAGTTAACAGTGAACAGTTAACAGTTGAGGTCGCGCACGCTGGAAAAGTAGGTGAGGGCGCGGACGGGGCGGCGCTGGCCGCGGTGTTGCGGGAAGAGGGCGCAGATACCCATCTGATCGAGGTTGTCGACGGGCCGTCGGGGCACACAATCATCCAAGTCACGCCCGACGGACAGAACTGCATTCTGCTCTTCCCCGGATCAAATCGCTGCCTCGATGAGGCCTTTATTGACCGGGTTTTAGGCGGCTACGGCGCGGGCGACATCCTGTTGCTGCAAAATGAGACGACCTGCGTCTCCTATGCCATGGAGCGGGCCGCGAAAAAAGGCCTGCGCGTGGCCTTCAACCCTTCGCCCATGGATGGGGCGGTTCCCGGCTACGCGCTGGAATCTGTGCGCTGGTTTCTGCTCAACGAGATCGAGGGACAGGCGCTGACCGGAGAAACCGAGCCGGAGGCCATTTTGGCAGAGATGTCCCGGCGCTTTCCCGACGCGGCCACGGTACTGACCCTGGGCAAGGCGGGCGTCCTGTACCGGGCCGGGGCGGAGCGCCTCGCCCACGGCGTCTACCGGGTGAAGGTACTGGACAGCACCGCCGCCGGAGACACGTTTACCGGGTTTTTCATCGGATCAATCGCCATGGGGAAGCCCCCGGCGGAAGCGCTGCGCCTGGCGTCCGTGGCGGCGTCCATCGCCGTGTCCAGGCCCGGCGCGGCGGAGTCCGTGCCGACGATGGCGGAAGTGCTGGAGAGTAAATTAGAATTGGAGTAGAGGGCAATGGAATGTGATTCAAATCTGATAGAAAAATTGCTTGATAAATCCAAAGAGGCGTTTATTTTAGCGATAGAAATATATAACAAGCCATCGATTAAATATCGTGTTGAGGGATTCAGCTTTTTTATCTGCAACGCGTGGGAACTCATGTTAAAAGCGCATATTGTAAATGAAAAGGGTCAGAGCGCGATTTATTATAAAGATAATCCTGGTCGAACGATTTCATTAGAAAATAGTATAAGAACCGTTTTTACGAATGAATACGCACCTATTCGAAAAAATCTGATGCGTATTGTCGAGCTGAGAAATACAAGCACACATTTTATTGTTGAAGAATATGAAATGGTTTATATACCACTTTTTCAGTCCTGTATTTTTAATTATTCGGAGAAAATGGCCGAGTTCCATAGCGTTGATGTTACCACGATTGTCCCCCAAAATTTCTTGATGCTTGCTGTCAGTTACAACAGCCTCAACGCGGCTGAAATCCGCGCAAAATATACAAAGCCAGTAGCGAAACGGCTACTGGCAGCGTCAGAGGCTATTAAAACGGAGATTGATGAAAATAATAGCGCGTATGCGATTCGGATTGAGCATCATCATTATTTAACGAAAAATAAGAACGAAGCGGCTGAAACGTTTCGTCTCGACAAGTCATCCAAAAATGGAGTGCGTATTATTAAAGAGATCAAGGATCCAAACGAAACTTTTAAATTTAACGCGAAAAAATGTGTAAAGGAAATCAATAATAGATTGGCAAGAAGTAAAGTACAAATGATGTATAAAGGAGTGCCTACCACATTTAATACATTCCACTTTGATTTATTTAACAA
>WQUU01000232.1 GCA_009781925.1 Bacillota bacterium
CTCTTGCTCATCCTGATCACTGCCTTTCTTTTGCTTGTTTTACAGTATCAGGTTCACGCTCTTTTTGCAAGTTCCTGTCTAAGTCTACGGGGACATTATATACTTTCTCGATTAAAGCGGTTCCGATCCCTTGATTTTCGCGTTCGCTGTTGAGAGAGGTAATCTCGCAAATACCGTCGCGGATGATATAGGTAACAAGACCGATGATGTTAGTTCCGCTTTCATCCAACAATACAAAACCATCCACTTTTGTCATGTCAATGACTGCACCGCGGATCAGCATGTCGGTTCCGAACCATTCTTTGGCGATGTAATCGGTTGTCAGCGGTCTTGTTTTCTCCGTGATGGGATCAATTTTCATGGATTTTCCTCGCCTCCGCATCCAGGAAAAGCCGATAGATCGGCGCCAAAAGCTGAAAATCACGCAAAAGCTTATCCGCCAAATTTTCCGAAAACAGCAAATCCAGATCGGCGCTCTCCCGCTGGAATCCGATCCCCTTGCGGTCGAGCCAAAGGCGCAGTTCTTCAGGCTGATCCGGATACTTGGAGCGCTTGTAGGGCTCGCCGTACATGCCGAAGACGTCCTGACTCCGAAACGCCTCCATGGCCGTCTTGGCGCTGGGTTCCCCGGCCAGAAGCATGGCGCGGATGGCGGCCAGAGCCTCGCGGTCGGCCTGGTAGTAGCCCATGCCGTAGCCAAAGCCGCCGGGATTGATCTCAAAATAATAGGCCGGCGGGCCGCCCCACAGCTGCTTGTCCCGGGAGAAGACCAGCCAGCAGTTCTCCCGGTAGCGGGACTTCAGGCGGTTGCTGGGGATGCTCATATTCCGGTAGATGCGGGAGATGGTGCGGTCGATTTTCGGCTCAGTGATAAAGCGCTCGTCGATTTTGAGCATTCCGGGTGTGAGGGCGATGACCAGCGCCTGGAAGGGTTCCACCACCAGACGGCGGTAGTCCTCCCGGTGGGCTTCGAAGAACTCCTTGCTGTTGTTGACCCAGTTCTGAAAGAGAAAGTCCAGCGTAGCTTGTGTAAACGGCATGGATATGGTCACCTCAGTTTCTTTTCTCCTAAGCGTGCGTATGCGGCTGCTCTTTATAGTCCGCCACGTAATATCCCTCAATGCGGGTATAGCTCTCCTGGCCAGGGGTTTCGAGTTCGTTACTGTCAAGCTCCACGCCGCCGGCGTCATAGAAAATGCGCTCCAGATACTCGTATTTTGAATAGAGGCCCTGCGAGGCCCAGACGAGCGCGTTGCGGACATAGGCCGCGTGCTTTTCAAAGAGGGCGTAATCGATCTCAACGCGCAGGTGCTCCGCCAATAACATAATAAATGAGATCACTGTCCGCGTGTTCCCCTCGCGGAAGGGGTGCGCCTGCCAGATTTTCGCGGCGATGCGGACGAGTTTGAACAGCAAATCCCGCTTCGGCTCACTTTTCTTCAGTTTTGAAATCTCCTTTGAGGCCTCGTCCAATTCCTTTTTGATCTGGTTCGGAGCTGCGTAGCGCACCGTGTCGCCGCCCAGCACCTCTTCGTGTTTGATCACGGGGATCGTCCGGAGCTCGCCCGCCCAGTCGAACAAATTGTCAAAGATGATCCGATGGATTTCGCAGAGCGTCTCCGTGTTGAACTTGGTGAAACGGTGGGCATAGACCATGGCCATCGTGTGCCGGGTCACGTCGCCCTCAGCCCGGCGGAGTTCCTCCGCGTCATGGATGTCCCCCAGATTGCGCAGCACCGGGGCGTCCTCATAGAGATAGGGATCGCGCATTTTTTTAACCCTCCGCCAAGTGATACATCCTCAGCGTGTTCCAATAGCTTTCTTGAAAACTGAGATCACCGGCTGCCCAGCGAGAGAGGTTTCTCTCCGCCCCCTTGCTGGCCGGAATGCCTTCAAGAGCGGTCATGGCGCTGCAAAAAGCCAAGGATTTTTCCCGTTCCCCGAAAGGCAGCGCTTCCATTGCCGTGCACCGACGAAGGGTAATAAGTCTGCGGTGCAGCTCTTTGTCGAGGATCGCGGCGGCGGCCTCAATTCTGCCCAGACGTTTATCGATTTCGTCGATCCTTTTCATAAGGCCTGCACGTTCCTCCAGTTCGGCCTTGACCTCCGACAGCTGATTTTTCTTGATATATTCGCTCAGCAGCTTGCCGTTGGCTCTATATTGAAGATAGGCGTATTTTTTCCCGGAAATCGTTTTGGTGGAGATATAACCATCCTTCAGCGCGGCAAGCGTATTTTGACAATCTGTTTTATCTTGCAGCAGGGAGGTGTATTCCTGATACAAATCTGGGTAGAGCATATGGTTTGCGCCCCCTTTCTATACCATTGTACCACAATTAACCTCAATTATCAATAAGATATCAAGATAAAAAGGTTAACATTTTTGTATCGAAACAATCGTCTCAACGTGCCTTGTCCTTGGGAACATGTCCACCGCGACGGCCTCTTCCGCCGCGTAGCCCAGGGCGTCAAAGCGCTTTAAATCCCGCGCCAGGGTGGAAGGGTCACAGGAGACGTAGACGATACCCTTCGGCGCGAGCCGCGCGCAGGCGTCCAGCGCCTCCTCGCTGAGTCCCTTTCGGGGAGGGTCAACGACGATCACGTCCGGCCTGAGGCCTTGGCGCTCCAGCGTTATCGCCGCCTCTGCGGCGTCCGCGCATATAAATTCCACATTCAAAACGCCGTTTCGCGCGGCGTTTTGCTCTGCGTCCGCCACCGCCTCGGGCACGGAGTCCACGCCGATGACGTGATCCGCGACCCGTGACAGGCAGAGGCTGATGCTTCCCGCGCCGCAGTAGAGGTCGAGGGCGGTCTTCGGCGCGAACGCGGCGGTATATTCCATGGCTTTTGCATAGAGGACTTCCGCCTGCGTGGGATTCACCTGGAAAAACGACTGGGGGGAGAGGGAAAAGCGAAAACCGCAGAGCTTGTCCTCGATGGTGTCCGCGCCCCAAAGCGTATAAAAATCCCCGGCCAGCACCGTGTTGCCGCTGCTTTTGTTGACGCAGAGCACGACGCTGGTCAGTTCCGGGCAGTTTTGCCGCAGAAAATCCGCCGCATTCTGTGTCTGATGCCCCAAGCCCCGGGCGCTGACGATGCAGGCCATCGCCTGACCCGTTTTTCGAGCCGTGCGGCAGAACACATGGCGGATGAAACCTTTTCCCGTGTGCGCGTCATAGGCCGCGACGCCGCATTCCTCCATAAAGCGGCCCACGGCCATGGCCATGCGGTCGGCGAGTTCAGTCTGGATGCGGCAGCGCAGAACAGGCAGAATGATATGGCTGCGCTCCCGGTAAAAGCCGGTGTAGGGGCCGTCCGGACTTTCCCCGACGGCGTAGATGGCCTTGTTGCGGTAGCCGTCGAGCTCCGCCGCGCCCAAAATTGTCTCTGCGCGGAGGCCAAGGCCGCCGATGCGCGCAAAGGCGTCGTTCAACCGGCCCAGCTTGAAGCGGAGCTCCTCGGCGTAATCCATGTGCCGGAGGTCACAGCCTCCGCAGGCGGGAAAATGTGGGCAGTCGGGTGTCTGACGGGAGGGGGAGGAGTCAATCATTGTCTCCGCCTTGGCCCAGGCGCAGGAGGGGCCGGCCTTGAGGATGCGGATGTCGCAGGTTTCCGAAGGCAGGGCGTTTTTCACAAATACGGCCTGTCCATTGATATGACAGACCC
>WQUU01000233.1 GCA_009781925.1 Bacillota bacterium
ACATAGGCCGCCCAGTGTATACGGCGGTTTACGATAAAGGATAAGATCGTAACAAAGTACAATACATAGAAGGATGCCCCGCATAATGCCGCCTTGAGACAGGCGGCATTATGTTTCCGCGCAACCTTTTCATATCAATGCTGAGCGCTTGTCAAGCTGTCTTGACAGGCGCTTTTTGTCGGCCCAGCCGCTTTGGGACAAACAGTCTAAAAGCGCGCGAGGGGTCCCCACATTGCCGCGGTCCTCCTCTCCAATCTGAATTCCCAAAAAAATTCAGATTAAGATTGGAGAAAGGACTATGTTTGATAATTCAAGATGTTTCGTCCTCGGTAGCGACGGTTACGAGGAGATCACTTACGCGGAATTGCGGGAACGCCGGGCAGATGACCCCGCCTATACGGGCAAACGGTTTCTCCGGCTCCACGGCATGCTCATGGAGGTACTGTTTATTCCCGCGTAAGCGGGCAAGCGTTCTCGCTCTATCCGGGCAAGCGTTCTCGCTCTATCCGGGCAAGCGTTCTCGCTCTATCCGGGCAAGCGTTCTCGCTCTATCCGGGCAGCGTTCTCGCTCTATCCGGGCAAAGCCCGGCGGCCCCATGAAGACGATCAGATAGTACAGCGGCGGCGATGAACCGTCAAGTCCCAAAAAGAAATAATACGCTTGCATGCGCGGGCCGCCGCAGGCGCAACAGCCACCGGCGCGGGCGCGCCGGCCGTCGCAAAGCGCAGTGTTATTCCGTGGCGGCGATCACCTCACTTTGATCGCGCGGCGCGCACTCGTCTACGGTCGAGGCGCTGCTTCGCATGGAGGGTCCCTGAAGCTCGAAGCGATACGAGTTGTGTACCACTCTGTCCAAGATGGCGTCGGCGACCGTGGAGTCCTCAAAGAGGCCGTGCCAGGCGGAGACGGGCAGCTGCGCGGCGATGATTGTTGACCGTTCGTTATAACGATCTTCAAAAACCTCCAACAGCAGGCGGCCTTCCAGCGGGTTGAGTGAGGTCAGGCCCCAGTCGTCCAGAATGAGCAGCTCGGTCTTTTTCAGTCTCGCCAGCAGCTTGTGCAGGCCGCCGGCGTCGGCGGTGGCGGCCAATTCGCCCGTCAGCCGGTTGACGCGGTAGTAAGCGACGTGCAGCCCCTTGCGGCAGGCTTCCACTCCGAAGGCGTTGGCCAGGTACGTCTTGCCCGTGCCGGTGCAGCCCGTAAAGATGATGTTTTTCGCGTCGCGGATCCACGCGAGATCGGATAGCCGGGCGAGATACGCGCGATCCAGCTTGCGCGACGGGCGGTAGTCCAGGTTGGCCAGACAGGCGTCGGGGTCGCGAAGTTTCGCTGCGGCGGTGAGCTTTTTGATCCGGTTGTTTTCTCTGGACGTCCACTCGGCGTCAACCAACATGCCGATCCGCTCGCCAAAGTCGAGGGTGTCCATCGCCGGCGACTCAGTTTGCCGGACAAGCTCGGCGGCCATGGCGGGCAGCCTCATGGCACGCAGCTTTTCAGCCGTTTGATGTGTTAACATTCCGCCCGCCCCCTATCTGTAATACTCGGCGCCACGGATATTGCCGTGGCTGGGGGTGGGCTTCGGTACGGTGTCCGGCGCGCGAACCGCGCCAACTTTCACGATGTTTTTGACCGTCGTGTATGTACACGATCCGGCGGCGCGGGCCCTTTTGCAGGCCGCTTCCAGCGCGGCCTCGCCGTAGGTTTTTGAGAACTGGAGAACGCCCATACAGGACTTGTACCCCTGCTCCTCTACCGGGCCGCCGCTCAGGAAGCCTTCGATGACATAGAGCGTATTCTCACCGATTTTCCTTGCCCAGTCCCGGTAGCGCGCCCCGTCAAACTGCCTGCTCAAGTACACAGCCTTGTGGTTCGGCGGCATGTGCGCCTCGTCTGTGACGTATCGCCCCTCCGCGGCGCTGTAGCGGCGTTTGTGGCTCGCCATTCGGATGTGATTGGAGTCAAAAATCTCGATCGTCGTGCCCGTCGCGCGCAGCGCCAGGCGTTCCCCGTGCAGCGTATACGGCGCCGAATAATGAAAACTGGCGTACTCGGCATGGTAGTTATCGCCAAGTGTGCGGAAAACGATGTCGGCAACCTCGTATTTTTGTGCCGGGAGCGGCCGGAGCGCGGGCTTGTCGATCTCCAGAAAGTCGCTCAAACGCGAACCCTCACGCTTCTGGAACGGCCTCTTTGACAGCTCCAGCAGAACTTGGCGGATCGCTTTGTTCAGCTCGTGGAAGCTGAAAAATGTCTGGTTCCTGAGCTTCCCCAGCAGCCAGGTTTCCAGCCAGCCAACGGTTTTTTCCACGACCGGCTTGTCCTGCGGTTTCCTGATCCTGGCCGGAACCACCGCGACCTCGTAATGCCGCGCCATTTCCCAGTACGCGCTGTTGAGAATCGGCTCGTAATACTTTGGCGTCTTCACGGCGGTTTTGAGATTGTCCGGCTCGATGATCCTGGGCACACCGCCATAGAACTGCAGCGCGTTCACGTTGGCCGCGATCCAACTGGGCTCCTGTTCATCCGGGAATGCCTCCACGTAGGGATACCCGCTGTAACCCAGGATCGCCACAAAGAAGTGCGCCGCAGTCACCTCTTCCGTACTGCCGTCAACAACGCAGGGCAGGGTGTCGCCCATCCAGTCCACTTCCATGATTTCTCCGGCCTTGCGCTCATGGTGGAGGCTGACCCGCTTGTCCGCCGCCTCACGATACCGCCTGTAATGTGTGCAGTACCGGCTGTAGCTCAGGCCGTCAGGGTGTTGCGCCCGGTATTCTTCCCACAGGTACTGCAGGTTGAGGCTTTTGTGTTTCGCGCGTTCTTCGTCAACCGTTTTCCAGTCGGGCTCCGGCATCCGCTGCTTCGTCGTCTCGGTTCCCGGATACAAAAGACCGTGCAGCCCCTCGTCCGGCATCTGTGACGCCGACTCGTAGCCGACTCCTTTCTCCCGGCACAGCTTCAAAACCTCGCCAACCGTGCTCTTCGCGCAGCCTGAGCTTGCCGCTATCTGCCGCTGGGTCAGCCCCAGCTCAGACAGCCTCAACATTTCGATAATTTTCACGTGATCTGTGCTCCTCATGTTTTTTCTCCTTACAACCGTTTTCTTCGATTGTAAGGGTTCCTTCATGAGGTGTCACCGGTTTCTTTGCCCGGATGTCACGAGAATCCTTGCCCGGATGTTGCGAGAATCCTTGCCCGGATGTTGCGAGAATCCCTGCCCGGATGTTGCGAGAATATGCAGGTGACCGAGGCGGATTACCGCAGCTTCTACCGGGACATGCGGCGGCAGCGGTATCTCGACGAGGAATCCGCCCGGAACGGCGCGTTCTCTTACGACACGCTGGACGGCGAGGACTTCATCGTGGACTCTTTGCCGCTGTTGGACGAGGTCGTGCCGGACAAGCTGCTGCTGGAGCAGATGCTCCTTTGCTTCGGGCTGCTTGCCGAGGGCGACCGTGTCCTGCTCACCGCCCTGTACTTCGAGGGCCAAAGCGAAGACGCGGTATCCCGCGCGCTGGGCGTCACCCAGCAGACCGTCAATAAATGGCGGAAAAGAGCCATTCGGCGGCTCAAAAAGCTGATGCGGATCTAACCTCTAAAAAAATATTTTAAATTTCTGGTTGTAGCCCCCTCATTTTTTCGGCTTATATAG
>WQUU01000234.1 GCA_009781925.1 Bacillota bacterium
CAGATCAAAGCCTTAACCGAAAAGTATGGCGGGTTGTCCGATTTTTACGAAGATGACGTTTTTTTCTGCGCGGCTGTCATGCTCCCCGAATAATTTCATCCCTGTACAGAGGTCGTTTATCCCATTCCCTTGCAACGGGGGATGGGAATTGCTATATTAAAATGGCGGTGAAAACATATGGTGAGCTTTGAATCCGTCGGTAAAAACTTCGGCAGCCAGAAATGCGCTGTCAATAATCTTACATTGCACATTCCAGAGGGAGTCGTCACCGGCGTTATCGGCGCGTCCGGCGCCGGGAAAACGACGCTTGTCAAGCTCGCCGCCGGCCTGCTGGAGCCGACGTGGGGCCGGGTGCGCGTTATGGGAAAAGAACCGGTGCGTGGCCGTCGCATCCTTGGGATGAGAATGGGCGTATTCATGGTACATGTATCATTGTTCCAGAAGGACGATACAGTTATCGGCAATTTTCGCTCCCTGCGCAGCGTTTACCGCATCCCGGAGCGTCAATTTAACGCGGACTACGGCGCGCTGGCAGAGCGGTTGGGCTTCGGCTCGCTTCAAGATCAGCGCGTGTCCGATCTGTCGCTCGGCGAACGTATGCGGGCGGAGCTCGGCGCTGTGCTTATCCACCGTCCTACGTTGCTGATCCTCGATGAGCCGACCGTCGGCCTCGATGAGAACGTGAAGGCGATCTTCCGGGACATCATCGCGGAGCGGAATCAAGCCGGCATGACGGTGGTCATGACGACCCACGACATGGCGGAGGTTTCATCTTTGTGCGGGAGGATCGCGTTGATAGACAACGGGAAATTGCTGTATTACGGAAGCGAAGCCCAGCTACGCCGCGCCTTTATGCCAACGGATACGATGACCCTCACTGTCAGGGACAGGCTGCCCGATTTGCAGGATTTGCCGCTGAAAAAATACACGATCACCAACCGAACTCTCCGCTTATCGTACAATACGAACCATGTCACTTCAGCGGAGATTCTTAAACTGATTCTTCAGCAAACGGCGGTGTCGGAGGTCAAAATCCTCAAGCCCGGTTTGACCGAAATTGTCACGCAAATTCAGAAAGAGGCGATATAATGCCGAGCTTTATCGAAGTCACAGATGTCAGTAAGACATTCAAGGTGAGCCGCCGCGCGAAGGGCGTCGGCGGCATGATCGCCAACCTCTTCGCGCCTAAATTTGAAAAGAGACGAGCGGTCAAGGACGTCAGCTTTTCTATCGAACAGGGTGAAATGGTCGGCTTCATCGGGCCGAACGGCGCGGGCAAATCCACAACGATCAAAATGCTCTCGGGGATTCTTTACCCGGAGAGCGGCGAGATCAAGGTGGATGGCTTCGTGCCGTACAAACAGCGGAAAGATTACGTCGGCGAAATCGGCGTGGTGTTCGGGCAAAAATCGCAGTTGCAGTGGGATTTGCCGGTGATCGACAGTTTTGAACTATTGAGAGCTATTTACCGCATTCCCGAGGACAAATACAAAAAGAACCTTGACCGCTTTATATCTATGCTGGATATGGGCGGATTTTTGAATCAACCTGTCCGTCAGCTTTCCCTTGGTCAGCGCATGCGGGCGGATATCGTCGCGGCGCTGTTGCACTCGCCCAAAGTCGTGTTCTTTGACGAACCGACCATCGGCGTGGACGTAGTGGGAAAAGAAGCGATACGGAACTTCATCCGCGAACTGAACGACACCGACCATGTCACGATGATCTTCACAACCCATGATATGCAGGATATTGAAAAGACCTGCAAGCGGCTAATCATCATCGACAAAGGCGAGAAAGTCTATGACGGCGCGCTTCTGGGGATTCGCGAACGCTACGGTACCACCCGACAGCTTGACGTCGAGTTTGACAGCCGAGTCGATGTCGCCCCGATTCCTCATGTGGATATCAAACGACTTGACGAGCTTGACGGGCGCAAACAGCGGTTTACGTTCGAGAATAAAAACGTGCAGATCAATGAACTGATGAATCATCTGCTGACGAATTATAGTGTCCGTGACCTCAACATCTCCGAGCCTGAGATCGAGAGCATCATCCGAAAGATATACACGGGCGAAGAAAGCGCGGCGGTGTCATGAATCCATACATAGCCTTTTCAAAGAAAAGTTTCCTGAACCGCAGCGCCTACCGTTTCGATCATCTCATCAGCATACTCAACACCTGCCTGCAGATTTTTATATTCTGGATGATCTACCGGGCGCTGTACGGATCGAATACGGAGATTAACGGCATCACAATGTCGATGGTGACGACAAACTTCATTTTGTCGATGGGGCTCGGCGCGATCTTTTTTGTAGACGACTTTTTCCTCCCATCGAAAATCTGGGACGGCAGTATCGCGAATGAGTTTCTTCGTCCGGTTAGCTTCAAGGGTAGGATGGTCGCGGAAAATTCCGGGAACGCGCTTTTTAACTTAATCTTCCAATTTACTCCGGCAGCAATCATTGCTATCGTCGTACTTGGCATTGACGCCCCGGCCAGCCCTGTCATGTTCATTCTGTTCGTCGTCAGCGCCGTTTTCGGGTACGGCGTCCTCTGGTCAATCAGTTTCGCGGCGCAGATGGCGGCGTTCTGGCTGGTCAATGTGTGGAGCCTCATGACGATCAAAAACGTGTTCATCAACGTACTGTCCGGCTCTATGATTCCGCTGTGGTTCATGCCGCACTGGATGAGCGGGGTGCTGACGTTTACGCCGTTTTCCTCTATCTACTTCACGCCGGTACAGATATATCTGGGCCAGCTTTCATACGGCGAAATCGCGCTGAAATGTGCCACCCAGCTTGTGTGGATATTGCTGATTTATCTGCTGGGTAACTTTTTGTGGAAAAAAGGGCAGAAAAAGCTCGTCGTGCAGGGGGGCTAAGAGCAGATGAAAAACGACACCCTTCATATGATCAATATGTACACGAAAACCACGCTGAAATCGTGGTTTCAGTATAAGGTCGATGCTGCCCTGCGTTCGCTTGCGGTATTCCTGCGCGAATCGACGGGCATCATCGTGATCTACTTTACGCTGCTGAAATTCAATACGCTTAACGGCTGGGACATCAATCAGATGCTGTTTTTGTTCAGCTTGATATTCCTTACCTATGGAATCATGATCGTGTTTTTCACCGGCTTGCGGGATTTCGGGAACATGGTTCAGAGCGGCAATTTTGACCGATATATCCTGCGGCCAAGGGGATTGCTATTCCAGATTATCTGTGTGAATTCCGACTGGTTCGCGGCGCTCGGCCACGGCGGGCTTGGCATCGCCCTGTTCATCATATCGGCGGGAAGCGTCGGCGTCCACTGGAACGCGACCACGATCATCTACTACATCTTCGCGGTGATCGGCGGCGTCTTGATCCAGGGCGCGATCTTTCTCATTTTCGCGGCACTGAATTTTTACCTCATAAAAACAGATAGTCTGAAAGGTCTGTTGTACTGGAACGCGCGGCAATTCGCGGGATATCCGATCAGCATTTTTATGAAGGCCATTCGGATTTTCATGATCTACATTTTGCCGTTCGCGTTCGTCAATTACTTCCCGGCCCAGTTCCTTTTGCGGAAGCCAGACATGGCCCAGTTCCCCACGATATTTCTGTACCTGACGCCTGCGGTCGGATTGGGGTTATATCTGATC
>WQUU01000235.1 GCA_009781925.1 Bacillota bacterium
GCGGACTTTGGCCGCTATCTGGATCAACCCGTCAGCCTCCATGTGGAGCAGATCAGTGAGGAGAGCAACGGCGAGCGGGCGGTTCTCTTCTCCTGTGAGCAGGCGCTGGCTTCCACCCTCTCTTTCCGCGCGGTGACGGCGGAGATCGCGTTCGCGCAGTACAGCGGCCTGCGCGTCCCGGCGGCGGCGCTGCGCACGGAAGTCGGCGGCACGCTTGCCGCGCTCACCGCCTGCAATCTGAATCCCCCCTCCGTGGCGCAGCATACGGCCTTGGACAACAGCTGCTACGTCTACACCTATACGGTTCTGTACGCGGAGAAAAAGGTTGTGCACGTGGTCTATACGGGCGGCGACTATGTTCTCGTCAGTGTCGACCCGGACGGCGGCGCCCTGCGGGAGGGCGATCAAATTATCGTCAGCGGGACGGATTTATACGACGGAAAGATGTTAAAATAAGGGGTTTCTATGAGTTTTATTACAGACAACGTACAGCGTATCAAATCGGAGCTGCCGGCCGGCGTCAGGCTCCTTGCGGCCACGAAGACCCAGAGCTGGGCGGCTGTCCGGGAGGCCATCGCCGCCGGGGTGGACGCCTGCGGCGAAAACCGCGTCCAGGAGATGACGTTCAAGCGCAAAGAGGACGCCTATGTCGGCGTATCTTTGCACTTTATCGGCCACCTGCAGAAAAATAAGCTGCGGGAGGTCGTGGGCGTCTGCGAACTCATCGAGTCCGTGGACTCAGTGGAGCTGCTGCGGCTCATCGACGCGCGCGCAAGGGCGCTCGGCATTGTACAGGACGTGCTCCTGGAGATCAACATCGCGCGGGAAGCCTCTAAAACCGGTTTCGATCCGGACATGCTCCACGCGCTCCCGGACATCTTGACGGGATTTCAAGCCGTTCACGCGCGCGGACTCATGGCAATTCCGCCTGTTTCGAAGGGTTTTGACGGAAATTCGGCATATTTTTCGGCAATGTATCAGAATTATGTTGACTTTATGCGAAAAACAGGCGATAATAGCGACACGGGCATTTTGTCTATGGGCATGAGTGGAGATTATCTATACGCCGCCCACGCCGGGGCCAATCTTGTGCGCGTCGGCACCGGAATTTTCGGGCCGCGCACGGCGACATTGTAAAGGGCGATGCTCAGTCGCCCGCGGGCGGCTGACCGCCGCCTTGCCGTGTACAACTTTCTCTTTTTTGGGTATACTTATTTTCGAGAGATATACGAAAGGAAGGACAGCAGATGGGCTTTTTCGACAGCCTTAGAAATCTGACCAAGCCCTACGATGACGACGACGAATACTATGACGAGGACGAGGGTTCTCTCCCCCCTCCGCAGCCGGACTCGCAGCCGCAGCCCCGCCAGAGCCAGGGCGGCGGGCGCAGCGCATTTTCCGGCGCCTATGGG
The DNA here is from genome assembly GCA_009781925.1 of Bacillota bacterium. Lineage (GTDB taxonomy): Bacteria > Bacillota > Clostridia > Oscillospirales > Oscillospiraceae > WQUU01. The sequence continues at coordinate 1,413 of WQUU01000235.1, forward strand.
GATACCCCCGTGCGCAGATCCGGCGGCCGGGAGGAAAAAGTCGTGAATCTGAATTCCGCGCCGCAGCTCAAAGTGGTGCTTGTGAAACCCGAGCGCTTTGAGACGGCGGCGGAGATCGCCGACAATCTGCGGGACAAGTGTACGGTGGTCATGAACCTGGAGCAGACCAACAAGGACATCGCCAGGCGGCTCATCGACTTTTTGAGCGGCGTGGCCTACGCCCAGGACGGGAAGATCAAGAAGGTCGCCAGTTCGACCTATATCATCACGCCGTACAACGTTGATCTCGCCGGCGACTTGGCTGAGGAACTGGAAAACAGCGGTCTATATTTTTAAACGAAAACGAATAAATAACGGGGGAAATGAGCCATGAATCCACAGGATATCCGGGAAAAGAGCTTTGAGAAGGCCGTCTTTGGCGGTTATGACATGGCCCAGGTGGACAATTATCTGGGCGAAGTGAGCACCGAGCTCAGCAATTCTCAGCGGGAGATCACTGTCCTCAAGAGCAAGATGAAGGTGCTGGTGGAGAAAATCGAGGAGTACCGCTCCAACGAGGACGCCATGCACATGGCCCTGCTCTCCGCCCAGAAAGTGAGCGTCCAGATTCAAAACGAGGCCGAACAGAAGGGTGCCGCCATGCTGGAGAGCGCCCAGCTCAAGTCCGAGGAGATTTTGGGCGGCATCCGGGGTCAGCAGGAGCTGGAGCAGGCCCGGCTTCTGGAGGCCAAAAACCGCTCCGCGGAATTTTTGGCGCAGATGCGCCAGCTCTGCGGCGAGCAGCTGAAATTTTTGGACAAGATATCCGAGGCCGCGCCGGAACTCGACCGCATGTCCAGAGCGGCCGCGGCCAGAGAACCCCTCGGAAGGGATCCCGCCGTCAGGGAGCCTGCCGCCAAGGAACCCCTTGCCCAGGAAACTCTTGCCAGGGAAGCCCGCCCCGCTCAGGAGGCCCGGCCCCAGGAGCGCAGAGCCGTGCGCCCCTCCCCCCTGTCCCCGTCCCCGAGACAGCGCGACCCGGCGGAAGCCGGCTTCAGTGAGGGCACTTTGCGCAGCATTGAGAGCTCCGTCTCCAAGCTGGCGGAGGATCCGTCCAGCCCCTATTATGCCTCGGATTACAGCGATTTCGACGCGGAGCCGGAAGAGGAAGACGCCGCCACGAAGCATTTCACCCCTGTCAGCAACCCCAAAATGCGCCTGAGCTTTGACGATCTGCGCTTCGACGACAGGAGATAAAAAAGGAAATCGAATCCCCTTTGTAGGGGACGCCCCCTTGGGCGTCCCGCATTGCGGATCCGCGTACGGAATATCGGAAGGGCACGGGACGCCGAGGGCGGCGTCCCCTACAACAGACAATCGGAGATCAACCTTTATGCCAGCAGACTATAACGCGACGCTGCAGCTGCCGAAGACAGATTTCCCCATGCGCGCCGCGCTCTCCAAACGCGAACCGGACATGCTCAAGGCCTGGGCCGGCATGGATCTCTATCACCGGATCCAGGCCAAAAACGCCGAGAAACCCCGCTTTGTCCTCCACGACGGGCCGCCGTTCAGCAACGGCGATATCCACATGGGCCACGCGCTGAATAAGTGTGTCAAAGACTTCATCGTGCGCTACAAGAGTATGGCCGGGTATCTGGCCCCCTATGTGCCGGGCTGGGACAATCACGGCATGCCCATTGAGAGCGCCATCATCAAGCAAAACAAACTCGACCGGAAAAAGATGAGCGTCTCCGATTTCCGGGACTCCTGCCGGGATTTCGCGCAGAAATACGTGGACATCCAGCGGGAGCAATTCATTCGGCTGGGTGTTTTGGGCGAGTGGGAGAACCCCTATCTCACCATGGATCCCGTCTTTGAGGCGGGGGAAGCGCGCGTCTTTGGGGAGATGTATCAAAAAGGCTACATCTACAAGGGGAAAAAGCCGGTCTATTGGTGCTGCCACGACGAGACCGCCCTGGCCGAGGCCGAGATCGAGTACGAGGAGGACAGGGGCGTCTCGATCTATGTGAAATTTCCGGTTTTAAATGATAAGGGCAAGTTAAGCGCCTATGGCGATGTCGGCAAAATGTCCTTCGTCATCTGGACGACGACGACCTGGACCATTCCCGGCAATCTGGCGCTCTCTTTGGGCGCGGACTTTGATTATATTTTGGCAGAGGTTCCAAGCGGCGAAATCTATATCATGGCCAAGGAACTGGCCGGGGGCGTCCTCCAAAAGGCGGGCATTGCACACTACAAAACCCTCGCCACCTTAAAAGGCCGCGACTTCGAGCTCATGACGGCCAGGCACCCGCTCTATGACAGGGAGAGCGTCGTCTTAAACGGCGCGCACGTCACCCTGGAGGCGGGCACCGGCTGTGTGCACACCGCGCCGGGACACGGGCGCGAGGACTTTGACATCTGCCAGAAGTATGACCGGGAGGGCAAGACCCGCATCGGCATTTTGGTGCCCGTCGATGATCACGGGATCATGACCGCCGAGAGCGGCAAGTATGAGGGGCTCTTCTACGCAAAAGCCAACGACGTTATCCGGGCGGATTTAGACGCCGCCGGCGTGTTGCTGCACACCGAGGAGATCGTCCACCAGTACGCCCACTGCTGGCGCTGCAAAAAACCCATCCTCTACCGGGCCACGGATCAGTGGTTCTGCTCCGTGGACGCCATCAAAGCGCGGGCCATGGAGGTCTGCGCGGATGTGACCTGGCTGCCGGGCTGGGGCTATGAGCGCATGCTGGCCATGATCCGGGAACGGGCCGACTGGTGCATCTCCCGCCAGCGTCACTGGGGTCTGCCGATTCCCGTGTTTTACTGCGCGGACTGCCAAAAACCAGTCTGTACGCCCGAAACAATCGACCGGGTCGCGGCGGTCTTCGAACAGTCGGGCTCCAACGCCTGGTTTGACCGGGAGGCCGAAGACCTGCTGCCGGAACATTTTACCTGCCCGCACTGCGGCGGGGCGAGCTTCACCAAGGAGACGGACACGCTGGACGGCTGGTTCGACGCCGGCTCCTCCCACATCGTCTTTTTGGAGCGCGACGACCCGAAAAACTGGCCCGCAGACCTCTTTCTGGAGGGGCCGGATCAATATAGGGGCTGGTTCCAGTCGAGCTTGCTCACCAGCGTCGCCGTCAAGGGGGAGGCCCCTTACCGCGGCGTGGTGATGAATGGCTGGACGGTGGACAGCCACGGGAAGAGTATGCACAAGTCCGCGGGCAACAACATCGCCCCGGAGGAACTCATTCCCACATACGGCGCGGAACTCATCCGCCTCTGGGCCGCCTCCGCGGACTATCACATGGAAATGACCGTCGCGGACGCCACGTTTCGGCAGCTCAGTGAAATCTATCTCAAGATTCGCAACACGGCCCGGTACATGCTGGGCAATTTAAACGGCTTTGACCCCGATCATTTGACGGCATTTTCGGGTATGCTATCCTTGGATCAATGGGCGCTATGCCAGCTGGACAAGCTTGTGAACCGCTGCCTGAATGCCTACGCCGCCTATGACTTTGTCAGCGCCGTGCACGCCATACACCGCTTCTGCGTGACGGAGATGAGCAATTTTTATCTGGATGTCATCAAAGACCGGCTCTACTGTGACGGGGCGGACAGTTTTTCGCGCAAAAGCGGACAGAGCGCGCTGTATCAAATTCTGGACAGTTTGACGCGGCTTTTGGCACCGATTCTGGCCTTCACTTCCAACGAGATCTGGCTCATGATGCCCCACGATTCATCCGCAAATCCGGAACACGTCATGCTCAATGACATGCCGGCGCCGCGTCCGGAATGGGCGATGACGCCGGAGACCGAGGAGACTTGGGCTCTGCTCCTCACGCTGCGGGATGACGTGAACAAGGTTCTGGAGTCCGAGCGCGGCGAAAAGCGCATCGGAAAACCCCTGGACGCGAAGATCGAACTCTTCGCCGGCCCCGAAGGGGAAACCCTTCTCCGGCAGCTCACGCCGCTCAATCTGGCCGAGCTGTTCATCGTCTCCGAGGTGGAAATTTTTATGAAGTCTGTACACGGAACCGAGGCGGAGGTTTTCACAGAGCCCGCGCGCGGGGCGGCGTTTACCGCGTCCGAACTGCCGGGTCTCTCCATCCGGGTACGTGTCAGCGAGGAGCCGAAGTGCGCCCGCTGCTGGACACATTCCCGCAGCGTGGGCGACGACCACGAACACCCTGTGCTCTGCGCGCGCTGCGCGGAAGTTGTAAAATACGGTAGTTAAGAAAAGGGGGATCGCACTGTGCTCTTATTCGGTATTGTCACGGTGATCATTTTGCTTTTAGATCAGCTTCTCAAATGGTGGACGGTGAACAACATTCCCTTGAACAGCAGCCGGGAACTGATTCCGGGTGTTGTGCAGCTCTCCCATGTTCAGAACGAGAATGTCGCCTTCGGGCTCAAGATCGGGCCGCCCTGGATACTCTATGTGCTGGCCGTTTTGGCCGTGGCGCTCGCCGTGGTTATCTTTTTTCTGCTGGCAAAAAAGAAGATTCTGGGCTCCCTCGGCCGCTGGGCGGCGGTGTTTATGGCGGCCGGCGCGCTCGGCAACGCCATCGACCGCGTTGTCAACGGCATCCGATTTGGTCAGGGCTATGTGGTGGACATGATCCAGGTGGAGTTTATGCATTTCGCGACCTTCAACTTGGCGGACAGCTTCCTCACCGTCGGCGCGATCCTCTTCTGCTTCTATATCATCTTCCACAAATCACCGGATCCGCTCAAAACGGCCCAGCCTGGAGCCGCAACCGACAGGTATTCCCGCGGCGACTCCGCGTCCGAGGGGTATTCCTCCCGTGGCGGCAGATCTGCCCCCGGCTCTGATTCCAGGCCGAATATGCCTCCGCGGGAGGATCCCTCCCAGATCCACGTGGGGAATATTGAGCAGATCAGCAAGCCCGATCTGGAAGAGATGACCGGCCGCCTGCCCAAGGTCGGCGCGCTGAAAATGGCCCAGGACGCCGCGCGCAGACAGCAGCAGCAACAGCCCGCGCGTCCCCGCCCCACCCGGGATCCATATGACCAGTACGCCCAGGGCCCCGGCCCGCGGACAGAACCCGTCCGGACGGAAGCCCCGCAGCAAGGGAGCCCCCGGCAGCAAGATTCGAGGCTCTATGATTTCGACGCGCCCCAGCCGTCCCAGGCGCCGCAGGTGCAGCCGCGCAAAAAATCCGCCGATACCGATTTCTCGCTGGACGATATTTTGGACGAGTTTCGGGACTGACCGATTGTAGGGGCCGATGCCCACATCGGCCCGCAAATGATACAACCCGGCGCGCTGTGGGCATCGCGCCCTACAGGAATGGCCGGTGGCGATTACCCTATGACCCCCAATACAACCTTTACCATACCCATCACATCGGAGGAGAGCGGAGAGAGAATCGACGCTCTCCTCGCGCGCGCCTTGCCGAACCTCAGCCGCTGCGCGGCGCAGCGGCTGCTAGAGGCGGGGGCGGCGCGTCTTTTCAGCGGGGAGATTCCGCACAAAAACTACCGGGCGCGGGCGGGGGACACGCTTTTTGTCACGCTGCCTTCAATTTCGGAGTGCGCACTCCTGCCGGAAGACATTGCGCTCGACATCGTATACGAGGATGCGGACGTGGCCGCGGTCAACAAGCCCCGGGGCATGGTCGTGCACCCCGCGCCGGGACATCCGGACGGCACCTTGGTCAACGCGTTGCTCCACCACTGCGGAGCCAGCCTCGCAGGCGTCGGCGGGGAAAAACGGCCCGGCATCGTCCACCGGATCGACAAGGACACCTCTGGCCTCCTGCTCGCCGCGAAAAATGACTTCGCCCACCGGGCGCTGAGCGCACAGCTCAAGGCGCACAACCTCTCCCGCGTGTATGAGGCTGTCGTTGTCGGCAATCTCCGCGAGGATCGCGGCGTCGTGGACGCCCCCATCGGCCGCGACCCCAGAGAGCGCAAAAAGATGGCGGTGACGGAATTCCATTCCCGCCCCGCCGTCACACACTGGGAAGTTTTGGCCCGCTATCCCGGCTACACCCACATCCGCTGCCGTTTGGAGACGGGCCGAACCCACCAGATCCGGGTGCACATGGCGCACATCGGCCATCCGCTCCTGGGCGACACGGTGTACGGACGCAAAAAGCCGGAGCTGGGGATAGAAGGGCAGTGTCTACACGCAAAAGAGCTGACTTTCACGCACCCCAGAACCGGAGAGGCGGTGCATCTGACAACGCAGCTGCCGGGGTATTTTGAGGAGGCGCTGGAGAGACTAAAAAAGTTGTGACGGGGAAAGACCCGGGGCCGAGGGAGCGCGGCTCCCGGTCTTAATTTAACTGGGCCTAAATCATCTCATCCGGTTCTATGCCTATTAAAACAATGGGAACCGAGGGGTTTGATCGCCCTTCTCTCACGATATTGGCCAGCTCATTTTCATAATATGCCGGACCGCTTGACATCTTTGTCTTAAGACTATGCATTGGAATAATCTCAATTCCAACATCAATGTCATCCCGCTGATAAAAAAAGGTATGTTTGACGTGTAAATCGTATTGAACCGAGAAATATTTTCCGAATTGAACTTCCACCGCTACACGATCTTTGACAAAGTCTACTTGGTTAAAAGTTTTAAACGGGGTAAAACCCAGTCTTTCGATTTCTTTCTGTTGCTGTTTATTGTTCCTAATCCCCACTGTTGCACGAGTTGTGTGTAAATCTTCATTCACATAATAATAGATGTGCGATCCTTTCCAATTATTTTTCTTAAACTCTTCTTTAAAAAGTTTGTTTAGCTTTTGGGGACTATAAAGGATTTTCCCCATCATTGTTTTTTCTTTACTGACTTTATTGAACGCTTTAGCGGCGTCCACCTGGTTAATAGCCGTAACAATTTCATCCCATAGATGGGGTTTATGTACACATAAATATTCATAGCCATTTAAATGACTGTAATATTGCACCATTTTCATACAGCCGAACATTCCTTCCATTCATTTGGTATTTGCGCTACTTTATCCGTCGGCCTGGGTATATATATCTGCTGATAAATGGGCCTTGATTTTAAAGTATCATTTTGTAATTGTCCAATTCGTTGCAGGCCAATGTCAACATATTTCTGCTCATGCTCTGTACCAAGCGCTCTCCGATGATTCTTAAGCGCCCCTAATAATGTAGATCCGACGCCAGCAAAGGGATCATAGACAACATCTTCCTCATTTGATAAGGCTAAGACACAGCGTTCAACCAATTCTATAGGAAACTGGCACGGATGATCTACTTTTTCAATATGATTTGCTTTTACATTTGGAATGTTCCATATTAAAGTTTCCCAATCATCATATAGTCGTTCGATTGTTAATTCCCACACATCTTCTGGATTTTTCCCTTTTCTGTTTCCACTTATCTCACCCCGTCTCTCTCCTTTATAATAACGTTTTCCAGGATATTTAGAGGATGTCCGTACATCATCTAAATTAAATGTATAGTTATTGCTTTTTGTAAACCAAAGGATTGTTTCATATCTGCCGCTAAATCGTTTTAAGCAATGCAACCCATGGCCAAAATGCCAAATGATTCTGTTTCGCAGTTGTAACCCCAATTGTTTAAATATCGGATAGAAAAATATATCTAAAGGAAATACCTCCCCACCTTCAACAAAATTTCCGGTTTGCCAACATATACTTCCAGTGCCATCTAACACGCGAACAAATTCTCTCAACATTGGCTTCATTCCGGCAATATATTCTTCTATGCTCACCTTCGTCTCATATTCTTTCCCTATGTTATAAGGTGGCGAAGTAATTAGAAGTTTTATGCTGCCGTCCGAAAGTGTCTTTGAAAAATTCAACGCATCACAGCATTTATATTCGTAATTAAGAATATTCATTAATAATTTCACCTGCTCTTAAGATTTCGGTTCAAACTAATTTCTCCCGCTCTATGACCGCCAATTCGTCGCAGCGGTTGTTGCCCTCGTTCGCGTCGTGGCCTTTGACCCAGCTCACGCGGACGCGGTGGGTCTCCAGCAACTCGTCCAGCTTCTGCCAGAGGTCGGGATTTTTGAGCTCCCCGTCCTTGCGCTGCCAGCCGCGCTTCTTCCAGTCCCGGAGCCAGCTCAGATTGATGGCGTTGGAGAAGTACTGGGAATCGGTGAACAGTTGCACCTCGCAGGGCTCTTTCAGAGCGGAGAGCGCCTCGATGGCCGCCAAGAGCTCCATGCGGTTGTTGGTGGTCAGCGCCTCTCCGCCGGAGAGCTCTTTTCGCCTGCCGCCGTACTCCAGAATCGCGCCCCAGCCGCCGGGGCCGGGGTTGCCGGAACAGGCCCCGTCGGTGTAGATGGTGATGTGTTTCATTCCTCTTCCGTTTCCGTCTCAGCCTGCGGGAC
>WQUU01000236.1 GCA_009781925.1 Bacillota bacterium
GATCTCAATCTGATAAAGAAATGCCGTGCTGTCCGCCTGTTCCCTGTTCACATCGACTTTTGTGGCCACCCTGTCATACTTTAGGTTCATGCTGTCCAACACCATGCGAACCGAGATGTTGAGGCAGGCGGCGTAGCCGGCGCATAACAAATCATGGGGCCTGAAATAACCCCCGCCTCCGCCTTTATCCTCCGTGGTATCGGAATAGATACCGGTATTTCCGTTGGATAACTGCGTCAGATAGTTTTTCTGACCGCTTTCGGCTGTAATCATGGGCTCTCCTCCTCCGCCAAACTCGCCAGCTTCCTCATTCAAAAATATCCGCGTGTGTGCCTGTACTGTGGAGTGACAAAATCAATTTGTCTTCGATAATGCGGTAAACAAGCAGCCAGTCGCCTTTGATGTGGCATTCGCGGAACGCCGACAGCTTCCCTTGCAATTGATGATCGCGGTATTTAGCCGGGAGCGGTTCACCTTTCGCAAGGAGTTTGATAGGCTCATGTAAAAGTGATAAATCAAGGCCTCGTTTTCTCGCGAGTTCGCGTGTCTTTTTGAACAACGACGTTTCAACGATTTTATACTTATAGCTGTTCATTTTGTTTTTCCCACGCCGCGAACAGCTCGTCTGGGGTCTTATAAAGCTTAGCCGTTCCTTTTGCGATTGCGGCGTCAATTTTGTCGGCGTCACGCAAGAGCATGTCCGCGTAAGCCGGCTCGGCAATGACCTCACTGATGGGAAGCTTGCCCTGTATGACCGATTGCCGCAGGAACAGATTGATGGCGGACGATAATGACAGACCCATACTTTTATATAGAGCATCGGCCTGATCTCTGACTTGTTTATCAATGCGTATGTTGTAAGTTGTATTTTGCATTTTCAATCACCTCAACATTATTGTACTACATATTCACCGCAATATCAATAATATTGCATCTTACGGAAGATTTATTCTATGCCCTTCTCCTCCGCCAAACTCGCCAGCTTCCTCAATCTGTGGCTCATGCAGGACTTCGTCACCGGCGGGTTACACAGCCCGGCCAGATCCGCCAGGCTAAATTCTGGGTTGTTGATGCGCAATTGGGCCGTCTCCCGCAATTTTTCCGGCAGGGCGCTGATGTCCAGCCGGCGGATGGCCTCCAACTGTTCGAAGGCGGCGGAGACGATCTTGTCCGCATTGGCGTTGTCGCAGTTGACGCGGCGGTTTACCGCGCTGCGCATGTCCTTCTCCACCTTGGCGCTCATGATCTCCATGGCGGAGATCGGCGCGCCCAGGAGGGTAAAGAGATCCTCGATGATCTCGCTCTGCTTAAAATATGTGATGTAGTGCCCGCTCCTCGAGGCGGTCTTCGGCTCAAAGCCCATCTCCTGCAAGATGGAGACCGTCTCGCGGCTGACACTCTGGTGATCCGTCACCAGCTCCAGATGGTAGCCCTTCGCGGGGTTTGTGATGCTGCCTCCAGCCAGAAAGGCCCCCCGAATAAAGGCGCTTGCGGAGTCGGCCTCCTCCAGAACGCTCAAATTGATGTGGTGACTCAGCACACTGTTTGCGTCATAGCCATAGGCGGCAAAGATTTTTTCGATTTTCTTTCTGTCCGTGATGACGAAGCTGCGCCTCTTATCTGCGGCGTCGCTGATCTCGTCAAAGTTTAGGGCAAAGGCCTTCTTCACAAGCTTCGGCAGCCGCTCCGCAAAGGCGGTGTTGCCCGTGATGACGCGAACCTCCCAAGCAGAGAAGGTGTTGCAGTAGAGGAGCGCGCCGTAGACCTCCGCCAGCGCGACGGCGTAGCGCGAGATCGACTGTTTGCACAGCTCCGCCTTGACATCTGAGGAAAAGGACACGGGGCACACCTCCTTTGGGGGCAAACGTAGGGAACGGATTGATCCGTTCCGTCATGCGGCGCCGTCGGAACGGATCAATCCGTTCCCTACAGGCAATCATCCATAAATTCTCGTCTCCGCGTTTTCGCGGAAGATTCTGATCAGCTCCGCAGCGAGCTTTTGCGGGTCGTGGCGGGCGAGACCGCCGCTCAGATCCGCCACGTCGGTGCAGATCAGGCGGACGCCGGTCTGTGACACGGCGTCTTCGTCGATGACGACGGGGGAGGAGCCCTCCGCGGCGTAACGGGACAGGACTTCATCCGGCAGTTTGGCACAGTTGGCAAGGCAGTATGTAACCATGCCGGGTTTGGCGTGTTCGAAGAGGGCGCGGATGTGATCGGCGGCGCTGTAGCCCTCCGTCTCCCCGCTCTCGGTCATGATGTTGAGCACATAGACCCTCAGGGCGCGGCTGCCGCTCACCGCCTCCGCAATCCCCTCTGTCAAAAAATTTGGGATCACACTGGTGTAGAGGCTGCCGGGGCCGATGACGATCAAGTCCGCCTCGGCGATGGCCTTTAAGCTGTCCGGCAGGGCCGGGGGATTTTCCGGAGAGGTCAGGATCCGCCGGATGCGGCAGCCCGCCTCTTTTTTTTGCGCCGCGATGTGAGACTCGCCGTAGACCCACTCCCCATTTTCAAATTCCGCGATGAGCACGCCGCTCACGTTGGAGACGGGCAGCACCCGCCCCGTGATGGCCAAGACCTCGCTCATGCGGCGCACGGCCTCGTCAAAGGAGAGGCACATGCCGTTGAGGGCGGCCAAAAAGAGGTTGCCGAAGCTCTGGCCCTTGAGCCGGCCCTCCGGAAAGCGGTAGCCAAGCAGGGCCTGCATGGTGGGCTCCGTATTCGCCAGGGCCTCCAGACAGTGGCGGATGTCCCCCGGGGGCGGCATCCCCAGCTCGCTGCGCAGAACGCCGGAGCCGCCGCCGTCGTCCGTCACGCTGACGATGGCGCAGAGGTTCTCCGTCTGATGCTTTAGGCCCCGCAGCATGGTGGAGAGCCCCGTGCCGCCTCCGATCACCACGACCTTCGGGCCGTTTAATTTTGCGTTTGGCATGTATTAATCTCCTGTCAAACCCCTGCCTGTCATTCTGAGCACAGCGAAGAATCTTTTTCTTAGGATCCTTCGCCGCGCTCAGGATGACAGAACGGTTTCAATTACCCCTTGCTGATGTCGCGGTTGATGAGCTGCGCGCCGTACCCGAGGTCGGCGATCGCGTCTGTCAGCGCCGCCGCGATGGCAACGCTGCGGTGCTTGCCCCCCGTGCAGCCCACGGCGACGGTCAAGCTGTGCTTGCCCTCCTCCACGAAGAGGGGCAGGAGAAAGCGCATCATCTCCTTGAGCTTGCGCAGGAACTCGGCGGCGTCGCCAAAAGAGAAGACATAGTCGGAGACGGGCTTGTCCAGGCCGGTCAGGGAGCGCAGTTCGCTGACATAGAAGGGGTTAGGCAAAAAGCGCACGTCAAACACCATGTCGCTCTCGATGGGGATGCCGTGTTTGAAGCCGAAGGAGATGACGTTCACGGACAGGGGCCGCTTCACACTGTCGCTGACGAAGAGGGTGTACAGCTCGTTCTGGAGGGCGGCGATATTCTTGCCGGTGGTGTTGATCACATAGTCCGCCCGCTCCCGCACCTGCTCCAACAGTGCGCTCTCCCGCTCCACGGCGGTCTCGATGGACATACCCTCCTGGGCCAGGGGGTGCCGCCGCCGGGTCTCCTTGTAGCGATTGACGATGGTGGTGATATCCGCCTC
>WQUU01000237.1 GCA_009781925.1 Bacillota bacterium
GTCTCATTGTGCCCGCTCGCTCCGTACCGCGTTAATCTCGGCGTTGATGTCTTCAAGTGTCATGTGTTCCAAGCCCATGCGCGTACTTTGTTCCTGTAATTGACGAATAGAACGGCGGGCCTTAGCGACACGGAGGTCGGTGAGCACGTCCTCAAAAGAGCTCTCGTCCACCTCAATCATCAATGCGGTGCATATTGTGTCCAAACTGTCAATCTTCTTGCAAAACTTTCAGAAACGTTGGTGCAAGTCATGTCATCCTTTTTCCCCGCCCCACTGGAAGACCTCATCGACAAATTCGCGACCCTGCCGGGCATCGGCCGCAAGACCGCCCAGCGGCTGGCCTTTCACGTGCTCTCCCTGCCGCAAAGCGAGGCGGAGGGCTTCGCCGCCGCCATTTTGAACGCGGTGGGCAGTGTGCACACCTGTCCCGTCTGCCAAAACCTCACCGACGGGGAGCTCTGCCCCATCTGCGCCGGCGACCGCCGGGACAAGAGTACCGTCTGCGTGGTGGCGGAGCCCCGGGACGTGCTGTCCATTGAGCGCAGCCGGGAGTATGCCGGGGTTTACCACGTTTTGCACGGCGTCCTCTCGCCGGTAAACCACGTGGGGCCGGACGACCTGCGCATCTCGGAGCTCGTGGCCCGCGTTGGCGCGGGGGACATCCGTGAGGTCATCATGGCCACGAACCCGGATACCGAGGGGGACGCCACGGCGATATATCTCTCGCGCCTATTAAAACCCTTCGGCGTCACGGTGACCCGCCTGGCTTACGGCATCCCCGTGGGGTCAAACATCGAGTACGCGGACGACGCGACGCTGTTAAGGGCGCTGGAGGGGCGGAGGGAGATGTAAGATGAAAAAAGTAATTCCGTTCGTTGTGCTCCTGCCGATGATGCTCGCGGTGCTCGCCGGCTGCGGCGGCAGAGGCAACAATTATACGCTGGAAGAGGCAAAAGCCAGCGGTTTTGTCGTATTTGAAAACTCAAATATTACATCGGGGCAATCCGCGTGGGACGCTTTTGTCGATCACGCGAATCAGGGAGACCCGTGCGAGGTCACGCTGGCGTTTTACTATACGCTGGACAGGCAAAGCGTCAGCCCGGAGCTTTATGAAGAGGAAAAGGATGATTATCCTGTCCTCTACATTCAGAAATTGCGCTTTGACGGAAAACTGTTCACGCTTTCCTATCGGGATGAGGACGGAAAGCATACGTTTCAGTATCATTATCTCAAACGGTTTGAGACGACGAACCCTCCGGCCTCAGCACTATTCACAAGCAGAATTTGGTATGCGCTTGTAAACGACAAGGAGGTCACAGGCGAACAGATCGAGCGTGGAATGTTCAGTTCGCGATCTGGAGACTGGATCGACCACCAGGTGGTATATTCAAAATACACTTATAAAAATTAGAAAAATTGAATTGCATTCCTTGAAATATTTCTTTACAAGCTAGGTATCATATGATAAAATCTTATTTTAGTGGAAATACTATCCAAAGAGGCAATTGCCGCTTGAAAAATAGAATTACATAACCAAACAGAATAGGAGAACCAAATATTTTATGGCATCTAGGCTCAAAATCTATGCCCTGGGCGGCTTGAACGAGATCGGAAAAAACCTGTACGTATACGAATACGGCGACGACCTGCTGGTGGTGGACTGCGGCATGGGCTTCCCGGACGACGATATGTACGGTGTGGACATTGTCATCCCCGACTACAGCTATCTGGTGAAAAACAAAAACCGCATCCGGGCCATCGCGCTGACCCATGGGCACGAGGATCACATCGGCGGCCTGCCCTACCTCCTGCGCGAGGTGTCCGCCCCGGTATACACCACCCGGCTCACCGCCGGCATTCTGGAGATCAAATTTGCCGAGCACGGCCTGCTGGGCAAAGTCAAAATTAACACTTTGGAGGCCGGAGAGCACTTCAAGGCCGGCTGTTTTGACGTGGAGCTCATCCATGTGAACCACTCTATTGCGGACGCGGTGGCTTTCTGTGTCGGCACCCCCATCGGAAAGGTCATCCATACCGGGGATTTCAAAATCGACGTCACCCCCATCCAGGGGGGAATGGCGGATCTGGCCCGCCTGGGACAGCTGGGGAAGGAGGGCGTGCTCGCCCTTCTGAGCGACTCCACAAACGTGGAGAGGCCCGGCTTCTCCGACTCCGAGATGAAGGTGGGCGAGCGCTTCGACCGCCAGTTCAAGGGCTGCGAAAAGCGCATCATCGTCACCACCTTTGCCTCCAACGTCCACCGGATCCAGCAGATCATCAACTGTGCCCACAAGTATAAGCGCAAGGTGGGCATCACGGGCCGGAGCATGGAGAACATCATCAAGGTCTCCATCGACCTGGGCTATCTGAAAGTGCCGGACGGCATTTTGATCGATCTAAACCAGTTGAGCGGTCTCCCAAAGCACAGACAGGTGATCATCAGCACCGGCAGCCAGGGGGAGAGCATGTCCGCTCTCTACCGCATGGCCTTTTCCGGGCACCGGCAGGTGGAGATCGGCGCCGGAGACAGAGTCATCATTTCCGCCTCGGCCATCCCCGGCAACGAGCGGACGGTGAGTTCGGTCATTGACGAACTGTTCCGCAAGGGCGCGGAGGTCATTTACGACCGCCTGGAGGAATTGCACGTATCCGGCCACGCCTGCCAGGAGGAGCTCAAGATGATGCTGGCCCTGACACAGCCGAAGTTTTTTGTCCCGGTTCACGGGGAGCATAGGCATCTCCACCGCCACGCGGCCTTGGCCGAGGGTATGGGGGTTCCGCCCCAGAACATCGCCGTTTCCGAAAACGGGCGGATCATCGAGATCACGCGCAAGAGTATCAAACTCGGCGAGACCGTGTCCTCCGGCAATGTCCTGGTGGACGGCACCGGTGTGGGGGACGTGGGCAGCGTGGTGCTCCGGGATCGCAGACACCTGGCGGAGGACGGCATGGTGATGGTGGTCATGGCCCTCTCTACGGAGGACGCCAGCCTCATCTCCGGGCCGGACATCATCACACGCGGTTTTGTATACGTCAAGGAGTCCGAGCAGCTCATCGAAGAATTGAAGCGCGTGATCTACGAGAGTCTGGATAGCTGCCTTATGAGCGGCATGAGCGACTGGGCCAGCATCAAGGCGCGGGTAAAGTCCAACCTGAGCGGATATTTATATAAAACCACCAAGCGTAGCCCCATGATCTTGCCGGTGATTTTGGAGGTGTAGGGCTACAGGCACGGGTGTACTCATGATTTTGTTTACATTGTGCGCTGTTTGTGCTATAATGGTGCCAAAGGAGTTGATTGCCATGGCAAAAAATACAACAGTTAATCTCCGTGTGGATTCTGAGGTCAAGGAGCAGACGGGTGAGATTCTCGCCTCCATGGGTCTGACGTTCAGCGAGGCGTTTAACCTGCTGCTCCATCAGATCTTGCTCCAGCGTGCGCTGCCCTTTGATATTGTCGCGTACGGTCACACGCCAAGGCCGGAGACACGCGCACTCATTGACCGGATTGAAAGCGGTGAGGAAAAACTTGTCGGCCCATTTTCTTCAAAAGAGGAATTGTGGAGATCGCTGGGAATATGAAATACGAGCCGTACTATACGAATAAAATTAAAAAGCAGCTGGAACTTCTTGAGAGCCGTGGATATCGGCTGGAACTCTTCAAGGAAGCTGTAGATATGCTACTTGATGGCGTTCCGCTTCCTGTAAAATATCGGGATCACCCACTACAGGGTAATAAACGAGGCTATCGGGATTGTCATATCCAGGGCGATTGGGTGCTAATTTATAAAATTGAGGAAAACATTTTGACGCTTATCCTTTCTGAAACCGGCACCCATTCAGATATTCTGGAATAGCCCAACACAGTTTCAAAAATGCTCAGATACAGTTTTAAAAATCACTTGACAAACAGGCGCAAAAAGTGAATAATACACATGCGGGAGCGCCCTTACCTTTGCGCTCCCGTCTTTCATGAAAATCGCAGTACCAGAGGAAGACACATATGGTTAGAATTATAACCGACAGCTCGGCGGACATCGACGAGAAACGGCGCGCACTGCTGAATATCGACGTCCTGCCCATGACGATCACATTTGGAAAAGAGAGCTATTTGGACGGCGTCACGCTTTCTGTGGAAGATTTTTTTAAGAAATTGACAGTGGCAAAGACCCTGCCCATGACTTCCCAGGTGAATCCCGGCGCTTTTGAGCAGATTTTCCGTCGCAATCTGGACGCGGGAGACGAGACCGTCGGCGTTTTTATCTCCGCGGACATCAGCGGCACCTATCAGAGCGCCTGCATCGCCCGGGACACGGTGGGGGATAGCGGGGAGCGTATCCGCCTGGTGGATTCCCGTATTGTCAGCCTGGGTCTCCGTGTGCTGGTGGAGGCGGCGGCGGGCCTGCGGGATCAGGGACACAGCGCGGCCGAGATCGTCCATACGATAGAGGAGCTAAAAAAAAGAGCCCGCCTCGTCGCGGTTCTGAGTACGCTCAAATATTTAAAAATGGGCGGTCGCCTGTCCGCCGCCACCTTTGCGGTGGGCACACTTTTGGGCATTTGCCCCATCGCTACGGTCAACGAGGGGAAAGTGACGACTTTGGGCCTGCGCCGGGGGCAAAAGGCGGCCTTTGAGCTCGTCGGCAACCATATGAAACATGAGGGCGTGGATCCCGCTTACCCCATTATCTTTGGGGACACCGCCGCGCCGATGGAGCTGGCGAAGTGGAAAAACTTTATCCTTCCGAAATTCCCGGACTGCGAGGCCGTGGACGGCTATGTGGGCTGTACAGTGGGTACCCACGCGGGCCCCGGCGGGGTGGGGATCGGTTACATTGTAAAAGAGATGATCCATGACAGATAGAATGACGGAGATGAGGCAATTCATGCAGAACATTCCGCTTTTTGACGCCCACTGCGACACGGCCTCAAAAGCGCTGGCCAAGAGCCAGGGCTTGCGGCGCAATGCGCTGCACACCGATTTGACCCGGGGCGGAGCCTATGCGCCCTATGCCCAGGTCTTTGCGGTTTTTGCGGATGGCGGCCTTCCCGATGTCACCGGGCGCTGTGAGGCAATTCTATCTTTTCTGGAGGCGGAGCTTGCAAAAAACGCCGACATTGTGGCGCTCTGCGGTTCCGCGGAGGAGATCCAAAACGCGGCGGCGGCCAAAAAAATCGCGGCGCTGATCTCCGTCGAGGGCGCGGAACAGCTCGGCTGCTCCACGGCTCGGCTGGCGGAAGTTTACCGGCGCGGTGTGCGGATTGTAAACCCCTGCTGGAACCACAACAACGCCCTCTGCGGCGCGGCGATAGTCTGGCGGCAGGACAGCGCCGGCGCATGGGGTATCGGTTCCCCCGGCGGAGGATTGACGGCGCAGGGCCGGGAGTTCATCCGCGCGGCGCAGGGCCTGGGCGTGGCGGTGGATGTATCCCACATGTCGGAAGCTGCGTTTTGGGATGCCTGTGAAATCGCGCAAAAGCCGCTGCTTGCCAGCCACTCCAATTCCAAGGCCCTATGCGGGCACCCGCGCAACCTCACGGACGCGCAGTTTTGCGCGATTGCTGAGATGGGCGGCGCGGTGGGAATCAACCTTGTCGCGGACTTTTTGGAGGAGAGCGGGGCGGCCGATCCGGGCGCCGTCCTGCGCCATATCGGGCATTTTCTGTCTCTGAGCGGGGAGAAAACCGTCTGTCTGGGCGGCGACCTGGACGGCACAAATCAGCTGCCGCGCGGCTTCGGGGGCGTAGAGAGCTATGCCGCGCTCTATGAGCTGCTGTTAGAAGAGGACTATGGCGAAGGGCTTGTGCGGGATATTTTCTACAACAATTTACTGTCTTATTTCGAGAGAGCGCTATGAATATCCAGATTTTTGGGAAGAATAAGTGCTTCGACAGCAAGAAGGCGGAGCGATGGTTTAAGGAGCGGCGGATCAAAGTGCAATATATTGATCTGCCTCAGTATGGCATGAGCAGGGGAGAGCTCCGGAGCGTCCGCCAGGCCGCAGGGCTAGAGGCGCTCCTGGACGAGGCTGCCCCCGGCGCGGAGATCGTCCGTTACCTGGCCCGCGACGAAGACAAATTGGAAAAGCTGTTTGAGGATCCGCGGCTGATTCGGACGCCGGTGGTGAGGAACGGGAAACAGGCGACGGTGGGGTATAGGCCGGAAGTGTGGGAAAAATGGGAATAATAAAAAAATCTGACGCGAAATTGGGGATAACCCCGTTCGCGTCAGATTTATGATTGGAGCGCATAGATCAAACCTTACGCCCAGATCTCCTCCTCATACTCCCTTATCGCCCGGTCGGCGGCGAAGATGCCGCTCTCGGCGATGTTTAACAGAGAGATACGAGATCTTGTGTCCTCGTCGCGGATGGTGTCATACAGCCGCTCATGACACTTGAGGTAGGAGTCAAAGTCGGCGATGAGCATGAACTCGTCGCCCTGATAGACGAGGCGGGACACCAGATCCGAAAAGCTCTCGGAGCCGGAGTAGCCCTGACTCATACGGCGGAAGACGTTTTGCAGCTCCGAACTATTCCGATAGACGTTCTCCGGATTGTAGCCGGTCTGCCGCAAGGTGGCGACCTCGTCCGCCCTGAGGCCGAAGAGGAAGAGCCCCTCGTCTCCCAGGCGCTCATACATCTCCACATTGGCCCCGTCCAGGGTGCCGATGGTGATGGCTCCGTTCATCATGAGTTTCATGTTGCCGGTGCCGCTGGCCTCCTTGCCCGCCGTGGAGATCTGCTCGCTGACCTGGGCCGCCGGCATGAGTTTTTCGGCGGCGGAGACCCGATAGTTCTCCATAAAGACCACCTGGAGCTTGCCCTTGCAGGCGGGATCCTTGTCAACCGACTCGCTGAGCGCCACCAGAAGGCGGATGATGCGCTTGGCCACTTTGTAACCGCTGGCGGCCTTCGCCCCGAAGACGAAAGTGCGCGGCATGAAGTCCATGTCCGGGGTTTCCCGGAGCTGGTTCTGCAAGTGTGTGATCAGCATGGCGCACATCAGCTGGCGCTTATACTCGTGAAGTCTCTTGATTTGCACATCGAAAATGCCGTCCGTCATGAGCGTGACGCCCTGTTCGCGCTGGAGCCATGCCGTCATAGACGCCTTGTTCTGCCGCTTGATCTCCTCCAGCCGGCGGAGGACTGTCTTATCGTCGAGAAACTTTTTGAGCTCAATGAGCCGCTCGGGTTTTGTAAAATAGCTGTCCCCGATGAGCTCGCACACCAGGGTGTTCAGGGCGGGATTGATCTGCGGCAGCCAGCGCCGGTGGTCAATGCCGTTGGTGATGCTGATGATCTTGCCGGGGCACATGTCCTCCTCGTCCCGGAACAGGTCGTTTCTCAGAATCTCACCGTGGAGCTTGGAAACGCCGTTCACTTTGAAACAGGCGGCCAGCGCCAGCTCGGCCATGGAGACCTTCCCGTCACAGATGACGAGGTTTCTGTTGATGCGGGCGATATCGCCTTTGAAGATGGCCGACAGCTCCATTCTGCGGCGGGAGTTGATCTCAACCAGGATCTCCCAGACCCGGGGCAGCAGCGCCTGGATGAGGCCCTGCGGCCAGCACTCCAGCGCCTCCGCCATGACGGTGTGGTTCGTATATGCCACGCAGGCGCTGACGACCTTCCAGGCCTCGTCCCAGCCCAGACCGTCCTCATCGATGAGGATGCGCATCATCTCGGGGATGATGAGGACGGGGTGGGTGTCATTGATTTGGATGACGTTGTACGCGGCAAAGCTGCGCACGTCCCCGTGCGCCTGCCGGTGCTGGCGCAAAATGGTCTGGGCCGTGGCGGAGACAAAGAAATACTGCTGCTTGACCCTTAAAACTTTGCCCTCAAAGTGGTTGTCCGGCGGATAGAGCACCTTGGTGATGACCTCGGTCTCGGTGCGCTGCTCCAGACTCTTTGCGAATTCGCCGCTGGAGAATAAGTACATGTCCAGGGAATTGGGGCTCCTGGCTTCCCAGAGGCAGAGACGGTTCACATGGCTGGTGCCGAAACCGGAGATCAGCATGTCCCGGGGCAGGGCGTACACCGTGCTGTAGTCCGTATGTTCCGCCTTGCAGTTGCCGTAGTTGTCCCAGTGCTGCTCCACGCGCCCGCCGAAGTGAACTTCCACCATCCTTTCCCGGTCAGAGACGATCCAGTGTTTGCCCTCGTCCATCCAGGGGTCGGCCTCCTCCACCTGGCCGCCGTTTTCGATCTTCTGCTTGAACATGCCGAGCTCATAGCAGATGGAGTAGCCCGTGGCGGGGATGTCCAAAGTGGACATGCTGTCCATATAGCAGGCCGCGAGCCGGCCCAGGCCGCCGTTGCCGAGCGCCGCGTCCGGCTCCAGCTCAAAGATGTCGGCCGAGCGGCGGCCCATGCTCTCCAGCGCCGCATAGAGCTCGTCCAGCACACCCAGATTGAAGGCATTTTTGCTCAAACTCCGGCCGATGAGAAATTCCATGGAGAGGTAATGGACTTTCCGTTTGTCCGACGGAGGATTCATCTCCGCCAGGCGGCGGCTCATCATCTCTCTGAGGAGATAGGCGCAGGCGCCGAAGAATTGCGCATCGGTGGCGTTGTCCGGCCGGACGCCGAAGTGTGAGCGCAGGGTCTCGTCGATGCGCTGCTTGAGGATGTCACGTGTTTGTGCGTTCATGTGGTTGCTCCTATGCGATTGGATTTTTATGGGGGGATTTTATAGGGCGGTCTTATGTTTTCGTCCAGTCCTCTATGTTTAAACCGTCAATAACCTTGAAGTGTCTTGTATTATTTGTAACGAGCGTATACCCGCCGACCATACAAAAGGCGGCGATCAACAGATCCGCGTCATCAACGGTGAGCCTTGCCCGGTAGAGGGTTGCATAGACAGAGGCCCCTTTTTCGAGTACTTCTGTGCTCATTTTGCCGACCGGATATTGCTCAGTGAGAAGACGATAAGAATTTTCCCTTTTTGGCGCGGACTTGCAGAGGAAGCCGCGCCGCATTTCATAGTGGACAAGCGGAGGGATGGTAAAATCGTCACCGCGTTCAACAGCGGCATTAAATCTCTGAAGGACGAGAGGGTCATCTTGCAATAAGCAGATCACCGTATTTGTGTCAAAAGCGTACTTCAAGTTGTTACCCCTCATCCGAAAAATCAATTCGTTCGCGGTTGAGCTTTGCCCGAGGGAAATCGGGCATTTCCTCCCCCTCAGCGGCCTTTATAGCGGTATGAAATCTTCTCAACCACACCATCCGCGCTGCCCTGTCATTATCTTCAACGACTTCATTATAGATAAGAACCGCTGGTACGCGTTTTGAAAACGCAATCACTTCGAGTGGCATAAAATGCCCATTTTCAAGATAACCATTGACTGCACGCATCGTTATATACTCCTCTTCTGATTGATTTTCAATCGTTTGACTCGAGTTACGCATTTTTGAAGTCATCCGCTATTTCAGTCGGCGTCCCGAAAATAGAAACTTTGTTTCGCTCTAAAAATTTAATAAACTCCGCTTCATCCATGCCCGCCAGCGCGGCGGACTGGCCTAGGCGTTCCATAAATAAAATCACTCCTTATACCTATACCTTGATCCCCTTCGGGATCACCAGCGGCAGATGCGGGCTCCCGGCGAGGCTTGAGCCCGCGCCGATTTCGACGTCCTTATCGCAGATGACGTGGGAGAGCGCCGAATCCTCCAAAATACGCGTGTCCTGCATAATGATGCAGTTTTTGAGCTGCACGCCCTTGCAGATGTGCACCCCGCGGAAGAGTACGCAG
>WQUU01000238.1 GCA_009781925.1 Bacillota bacterium
GCCTCCACCCCGCGCTCGGCGAGGGCTTTTGCCGCGTCAATGGCCTCGTTGACCATCCGTCCGTAGCAGAGCAGGGTCAGGTCGCCGCCCTCACGCAAAACGGAGCAGGGTTCGTCCGCGTGATCTTCGCAGTAGGCCCCCTCCCCCCCGCGGGGGTAGCGGATCGCCACGGGGCCCGTGACCTTATACAGCGCTCTGTTCAGCATCGAGCGCAGTTCCGCGAAGGAGGCCGGGCAGAACACCGCCATATGGGGCACGGAGCAGAGATAGGCCAAGTCAAAAACACCGTGATGCGTCTCCCCGTCCTGGCCCACCAAGCCGGCCCGATCCACGGCAAAGACCACATGCAGATTCAAAAGGGACACGTCGTGGATGAGCATGTCATAGCCCCGCTGCAAAAAGCTGGAGTATACGGCGAAGACCGGCAGAGCCCCCTGTTTCGCCAGCCCCGCCGCCATGGTGACGGCGTGGCCCTCCGCAATACCCACGTCATAAAAGCGCTCCGGATGGGCCTGCGCGAAAGCGTCCAGCCCCGTCCCGGCGGACATGGCCGCCGTGATGGCGCAGATATGCCTGTCCCGGGCCGCCAGACGCGTCAGCTCCTCGCCGAAGACGCCGCTGTAACTCTCTTCCGCCGCGCTCTGCGTGCCGATTTCCGGGTCGAAGGGGCCGACACCGTGGTAGTCGTCCGGGGAGTTCTCCGCCGGGGCATAGCCCTTGCCCTTTTTGGTGATGACATGCAGCAGCACAGGGCCGTCCGGATTCTCTCCGATCCAGCGCAGAATCTCTTCCAGATGGCGCAGGTCGTGGCCGTCCACGGGGCCGTAATAGTCAAACCCCATCTGCAAAAACATGTTCTCGGCGAGGATCTTTCCCTTGACCCACTCTTTGAACCTGTGTGTGACCCGGTACAGGGGGCGAACCTTGCCCACGACGTTGCGGTAACCCCGCTTAAAGCGCAGATAGCCGGGTTTGACCCGCAGCTTGGACAAGAGTTCCTCCATACCCCCCACGTTGCGGGAGATGGACATGCCGTTGTCGTTGAGGATTACCAGCACCGCTTCCCCGCTCTCCCCGAGGCAGGACAGACCCTCGTAGGCTAGGCCGCCGGAGAGCGCCCCGTCCCCGATGAGGGCCAGAACCTCATAGTTTTCCCCCAGGAGGGCCCGGGCCCGGGCCATGCCCAGGGCGGCGGAGATGGAGTTGGAGGCATGCCCCGCGATAAAGGCGTCGTGAACGCTCTCGCAGGGTTTTGGAAAACCCGAGAGACCGCCCTCCATGCGCAGTTTCTTGAACCCCTCTTTGCGCCCAGTCAAAATTTTGTGTACATAGCTCTGGTGCCCCACATCGAAGACCAAGCGGTCTTTGGACGTGTCAAAGACCCGGTGGATGGCCACGGTCAGCTCCACCACGCCCAGGTTGGAGGCCAGATGGCCCCCGGTCTTGGACACACTCTCCACCAAAAAGTCCCGAATCTCGGCGCAGAGCTTCTCCGCTTCAGGGGCGGAGAGGGCCTTCACGTCGTCCGGGCTGTTTATTTTATCTAAGATAGCCAAATTGCAAACTCTCCAAATTAATTTCTGTCATCAAATTAATTTCTGTCATTGCGAGGCGACTGTCCTTGCCGCCGTGGCAATCCAGCCCTTACGCCGGCTTCTGGATTGCTTCGCTGTGCTCGCAATGACGGGATTGGGGGCCGTCAATTCGTCCTGTAGGCCAGGTTTTCCGCCAGCGCGCGGAGGAATTCGCTGTCTCCAAAATTCTCGCGGACAAGGGTTCCGCACAGTTTCGTCCATTGCCCGATACGGCGCTCACACTCAGCTTCACCTAAAACCTCGCACAGCCCGTCTTGATCCAAAACATCGTCTCTGAGCTGAAATGCCAAGCCCAGTGCGGCCCCGTATTGGCAGGCGGCCTCCTGCTGTTCTGCTGTCCCGCCTACGGCAAGTACGCCCATGACACAGGCGGCTACTAAAAGCGCTCCTGTTTTACGTTCAATGACGTCAAAAAGTTGCTCCTTGTTTAGCTCCGTACCTTCCGCCACCATGTCCATAAACTGCCCGCCGCAGATGCCCGCCGCGCCCGTTGCGCCCGCCAGGTATTCGGCGCAAGCGGCCTTGCGTTCCGGGGACAAACCACTGCGGAGAATCACCCCGAAGGCCTCGGCCTGTAGAGCGTCTCCAGCCAGCATCGCGGTATATTCGTTAAACGCCTTGTGATTTGTGGGTCGCCCACGGCGCAGGTCATCATTGTCCATACAGGGCAGGTCGTCGTGGATGAGGCTGTAGGTGTGCAGCATCTCGACGGCGCAGGCAACCGGCAGCGCGGCCTCGGCATTTCCGCCCGCGGCCTCGGCAAAGGCCAGGGTCAGCACGGGCCGCACCCGTTTACCGCCGGACAGGAGGCTGTAGCGCATGGCCTCAAACAGTCCGTCAAAAGGCCGGCCGTCCGGCTGAAAATATCCGTCCAGCGCGGCCTCAATTCGATTTTTATAGGCCTCATATTGTGCCTGAAATTCCATCCTACTCCACCCCGTCGAACAGCGTCTCTTGCGGCTCGCCCTCCGGGCCCTGCTTGAGCAGCGTCACGCGCTGCTCCGCCTTGTCCAACTGCTCCCCGCAGCTCTTAATCAGGGCGGCCCCCTCCTCAAAGAGGCCCAGGGCCTCATTGAGGGGCGCGTCCCCGCGCTCCAGCTGTTTGACGATGGCGTCCAGGCGCGCCATGGAGGCCTCAAAACTCAGGGATTTCTTCGTTGCCATAATATTATGTTAACCTACTTTCTCCTGATCGAAACAACGGGGCGTCGAGGACGCCGTCCCCTACAAAACCTCGCATGGGATTTCGCCGTCCGTGACGCGCAGCCGTAAGCAATCTCCCGCCCGCACCTGCGCGACACTCTTAATAATCGTTCCGTCCGCGGCCTCGGCGATGGCGTAGCCCCGGCTGAGGACTTTTAATGGACTCAGCGCATCTAACGTCGCGGCGTGCGTGATATAAACCCTCCGCCGGGCGGACAGCAACCGCTCCATGTGCGCGACGAGCAGCGTCCGCGAAAAGTCAAGGGCCTGGCGGCGCTCGTCGAAGTATGCCGTGGGACTCTGCATCACCCGGCGGGAGCTCAGTTCGGAGAGGCGCCTGCGGCAGGTCTCCAGGCGCTTGCTCATATCCGCCGAAATGCGGATTTCCGCCGCATACAGCGCCTCCCGCCATTTCAGAGCGTCCGGCACGGCCAATTCCGCCGCGTTGGAGGGGGTCGCCGCCCGGAGGTCGGCTACGAAGTCCGCGATGGTCACATCCGGCTCGTGCCCCACGGCGGAGATGACCGGAATCTCGGAGGCATAAATCGCGCGGGCCACCCGCTCATCGTTGAAGGCCCACAAATCTTCAATGGAACCCCCGCCCCGGCCCGCGATGATGAGGTCGGCGGCCTTCTGACGGTTGGCGTATTCCAGCGCCGCGGCGATCTCCGGCGGGGCCTCCGCGCCCTGCACGCGCACGGGCAGGATTAGAACCTCCGCCAAGGGCCAGCGCCGGCCCAGGACACGGATGATGTCCCGCACGGCGGCCCCGGCCGGGGAGGTGACAACGGCAATTTTTTTCGGAAAAGGCGGCAGCG
>WQUU01000239.1 GCA_009781925.1 Bacillota bacterium
GAACTCCCGTGGCGCGATATGGTTAATATGCGCAATATTGCAGCCCACGGGTACCATATAATGAGCCTGGATGTGATTTGGGATACTGTCAAGGGTTCTCTTCCCGAACTGTTGATTTTTCTCCAAAAACAATTAACGAATGAATAATACGTAAGACGAGATAGGGCTGATGTCCTGTCTCGTCTTGTGTTATCTACGGCACGGTCATGTTCTCAAGATCGATGCCGCTCACACGTCTGAAGTATTTGACATAGGTTGGTGAATTGAGCGCCACACCGCCATAGCCGCCGGAACAGTGTACCCACAGGTTCTTGCCGTTTTCATCGTGACCAGCAAAAAGCAGTACGTGATTATTTATCGCGGCACCGACGTCCTCAAAGCCCAGATCGCCGGGTAGCAGCTCAGCTTCCGTTATAGCGTATGAGTTTGCCCACTGGCCCGAGGTTCCGGCGCCAATTGAACTGACGCCCAGGGCCGTCTTGTATGTCCAATCAGTAAAGCCGGAGCAATCCAGGCCATATGGCCGAAGTGTTCCCGTGCTGCTTGAGCCCGATGCTGTCACTAATTTGGGTGTTCCCCATTCGTCGTTCCAGCCGGGGCCGGACTTTCCACCCCAAAAGTATGACACGCGCCCGACCAGCGATAACGCGGTTCGCATCAGCTCTTTTCTGGCCGGACTACAGGTCAGATTATCCAGAAAAGCTGTTAGCTCGGCATCGGTTATGGGCGGGACTTGCCCGGAAGCCGTGACGCCGTAGAGTGTTCGTTTTAGCGCGGTCGCCATGCTCTCGATCGCGTCGCCCGTTCGGACATTGTATTCGCCATAGGTTGAGTCCGGGTCAACGCCAAAGGCGGACAGGATTACGGAGGCGTCGAAGGGGTGTATGGTACACTCGACATATTGGACAGTCTCGGTTGTTGGCTCCGCAAGTTCATCTTCAGGCTGGGTTGTAACAGTGGTTTCCTTAACCTCATACGTCACGGGGAACATGAGGGAGGCCACCGCGTCCAGCTTTGCCTTCATATCCTCTTTTGTTGTACCCTTTTGATCCATGCTGGCCGAATAGGCGGCGAGGATATAGCAGACGTCGTAATCCGCGGACACATGACCGTAGTCAATGGTCGCCTCCGTGGAGAGGTCGTAGTCATAGCCACCATCGGCGATGATCCGCTCAACCTCGGCTCTTGCGTAATCGTACCCGCCCGTTACACAGCCGGATACCGTCTCCGACATATCGTCGTAGATTTCGGTTATATTGGTGGGCGCCGATGAAGGCACTGTAGCGGGGTCCGTATGAAAAATGTAGTTAAATATGATCGACGGCAGCGACACGACCATAACGATCAGGAACAACAGGCACAGGCAGACCGCAATTAGTATTTTGAACAGTGTGTGCCGCATAGCCCAGGCCGCTGAGAGAATAGCGCCCCAGGGACCTCCCGACGCTGTGCCGGCAGCGACTTGAGCTACCGCCTGGCCGCCTTCAATACTCGCCTGAACAACGGCAGCGGAAGCATTGGCCGCAGCTGTGGCGCCAGCTGCGGCTGCACCCTTTGCTGCCGCGTCTCCGCCAACAGCGGCCGCTTTTTGGGCGGAAGCCTGTCCGATCTTTTTGGCAGCCTCCGCAGTCTTTTGCGCGGCGCTAGAAAAATTGTCGCCGCCGTCGCCGATGTTTTGTTTGTCCGGTTCAGACATGGAAAATCACCTCTTCAGAAAATTGTTGATCTAAGGGGTTGAATATTGTCCCTTATTTGAGTACAATGCAGATATAAACAATTACATCACGACAAGGAGTGCCAGCCGATGGCAAGTCACCCGATTTATCAGTTCTACGCCGAGTTAGACGAGTACAGGCCGAAAATATGGCGGCGCTTCCAAGTGACGGACGATGTGACCGTCGCGCGGCTCGGCTATATCATTCAGGTGCTATTCGAGATGACAGCGAGCCACCTTATGGCGATTGAGGTGCCGGAGCGAGAAAATTTCCGAAACTATATGCGGAACAATCACCCGAATACCGCGCACAAGTATATGGTCTATGATTCAAAAGACGATGGTATCGCGCGCTACGAAATTCCCAGCGCCGATTTGGAGCCGTTTGAGGATCCGCACCGCAATGTCAGGGTTGCTGACGCGACACAAACTCGACTTTGCCGCGCGGTATCCGAGCCACACGATAAGCTAAACTTCAACTATGACTTCGGTGATAACTGGTGGGTATCGTTGACACTCGAAAAAGTGTTTGAAGACAAAAACCTTCCAAGCGGAGAGTTGCCGCGCGTGTTGGATGGCGCAGGTTTCGGTATTGTCGAGGACGTTGGCGGTACGAACGGCCTGGAGGACTTGGCCAAAGCGTTCAAAAAGAAAAAGGGCGCGGAGTATAAACAGTTCAGCGAATGGCTCGGGGTCGAGGATTTTGATATGGCCGCATTTGACCTTGAAGATATAAATTTCCGGCTTAAAAAGATACCGCGTATTTATAAGCAGTGTTATGAGGACAGATTGTCGCCCACGCAGCGGTCAATTGACCTCATCGAGCGAAAATATCTGCGCAAGAAGTTACAGCGCGATAGGGATCAACTGAACGTTACTCATTGTTAAAAATAACAGAGGCGCGCCAACTTAGGCGGGCCTCTGTTTATCTCATCATCTTTTCTTTGGATTTGGCGGCTTACGGTCATTAACGTCGCGTTTCTTTGGCTCCTCGAATCTGGTGAGCGTGGACTTGTATTTGATGCTCCCCACATTGACCGTCCGCAGCGTATCGCCGTCGTAGACCGGCTTCCCGTCCTCGAACACCGGCCTGCGCTCGACAGTCGGGGTGCCGGGAACCGTGTACCACTGGTTGCCGCGGTTGTCTTCGTAAACCTGATGGTCCCCGCGCGGGGACTGGTACATGGTTTTATCGTAGAATTGAGTCCCAGATCCGTCCGCGTGCCGAACCTCGATCAACCCTTCATCGCGCCGCGCTGCGTCTATATTTGATACCGGCTGCTCATAGCCCGGCATGAACTGCTGGAACTGGGCTCGGTTATACGCAAGGCTGGCCTCACCCGGCTCAAACTCCGGAGACACGGCATGGGGCTGCATGGCGTACCAGCCGACACCGTTTGCATCCTGGACACTTTCGTGCGGAGCGTCCGGCTCTTGGTAATAGGCGCTGCTCAACCATTGACTGCTCCCACCTTCAGGAGAGTTAGCCTCGATTACGCCGTCATCCATCGTCCGTAGCATTGTCCCGTCAGCGGTTCCCGGGAATGTGGCTGCGACCCGTGCGGATTCAGAAGCGTCGCCCGCAAACTGCGGCGTTTCGTAAAACGCGCCCATACCCTCGCCGGAGGCCACTTGATACCACTGGCTGCCGTCGGAGGCGGTCACCATCGAATATGGTGTGCTTGGCCCGGGCCGGTCAAACTGGGATGCGCTGTAGAGATCCACTGCGGCTGTCTTACCATCCGGCATTGTCGCTTCCGTGCTGATATGTCCGCCGGTGATCTGTGTACCGCTGTATTTGACGCCGGAGAGAGCAGATCCGCCCAATCCGGCAGGGCCACTCGCCATTTGCGGCATGTAGTTTTTCAGGCTGCGGTCGGCAATGT
>WQUU01000240.1 GCA_009781925.1 Bacillota bacterium
CTGCGGATAAAAGTGAAGACGACCAATATCTTTTCCCGGGTTCTGCCAGAGCACAAGATGCGGATCGTCCGCGCTTTTCGGGACAACGGCGCGGTCGTCGCCATGACGGGAGACGGCGTCAACGACGCGCCGGCGCTCAAGTACGCGGACATCGGCATCGCCATGGGCGGGCGCGGCTCCGAGGTCTCCCGGGAGGCCGCCGACATGATCCTTCTGGACGACAACTTCTCCACCATCGTGGATACCGTCAAGGACGGGCGGCGCATTTATGAGAACATCCGAAAGGCCATCGGCTACATCTTCACGATACACATCCCCATCGCGTTCACCGCGCTGCTCGCGCCGCTGCTGCGCATCAGCCCCGCCAATCTGATGCTGCTGCCGCTGCATGTGGTGCTTCTGGAGCTGGTCATCGACCCCACCTGTTCCATCGTGCTGGAGCGCCAGCCCGCCGAGCGCGACGTCATGGATCAAAGGCCCCGCAATCCGAAAGAGGGCATCCTCTCCCGCGCGGTTCTGGTCAAGAGCGTGTTGCAGGGACTCTGTATTTTCGCCGCCGCCTTCGGGTCGTACTATGTCTCGCTGCAGAGCGGCGCCTCCGCCGAGACCGCGCGCACCATGGGGCTGTGCGCGATCGTGTTCGCCAATCTGTTCCTGGTGCAGGTCAACAGCTCCAACCGGGATTCGGTTTTGCACTCCTTTAAGCTGCTGGGCAAAGATCGCGTTTTGTGGATCGTGAACATCGCGACGGTTATAGGCCTGCTGATCATCCTGTATACGCCGCTCCACGGCGTCTTTCGGCTCGCGCCGCTGAATATCTGGCAGCTGCTCCTGGCGCTGGCCGTTGCGGCGGTGTCGGTGCTGTGGTATGAGATCATCAAACTGGCGAAACGGCGGAAAAGATAAACAAAACCATAGGGGCGGATCTCGTATCCGCCCCTATGGTTTTGTTTACCGTTTTAGAACCGGTTTCCGCGCGGCCTTGACCTCATCGAGCCGCCCGACCACCGTATTGTGCGGCGCGGTTTTCAGGAGCTCAGGGTTCTCTTCCGCCTCCCGGAGAATGCCTCGCATAATCTCAAGGAAGGCGTCCAGGGTCTGTTTGCTCTCGCTCTCGGTGGGCTCGAACATCATGGCCTCGGGGACGATGAGCGGAAAATAGACCGTGGGCGGGTGCACGCCGAAGTCCAGCATCCGCTTGGCGATGTCTAGGGTGCTGACCCCCCTCTCCTTCTGAGAGCCGCCGCTGGCCACAAACTCATGCATACAGGTTCGGTCATAGGCGATTTTCATGTATGCGCCGAGCCCGCGCATCAGGTAGTTCGCGTTTAAGACCGCGTTTTCCGAGACGGACTTTAAGCCCTCCGCCCCCATAGACAGGATAAAGGCGTAGGCCCGCAGCATAATGCCGAAATTGCCGTAAAAGGAGCGGACTTTTCCGACGGAGTCCGGCCTGTCGCTGTCCAGGCCGTATTGTCCCGCGCTGTCCCTGACCACCACCGGTTTCGGCAAAAAGGCCGCCAAGTCTTTTTTGACGCCTACGGGGCCGGCGCCCGGCCCGCCGCCGCCGTGGGGCGTGGAAAAGGTCTTATGGAGATTGAGGTGCATCACGTCAAAGCCCATATCCCCCGGGCGGGCGACGCCCAGAATGGCGTTGAGGTTTGCGCCGTCGTAATAGAGCAGACCCCCGGCCCCGTGGACAAGCGCGGCAATTGTCCGGATGTTTGTCTCAAAGAGCCCCAGGGTGCTGGGGTTTGTGAGCATGAGCCCCGCGAGATTTTCGTCGAGCTGCGCGCGCAGGCCGTCAAGATCGACGTTTCCGTCCGCGTCCGACTTGATCTCCACGGCCTCAAAACCGGCCATGCTGGCGGAGGCGGGGTTTGTGCCGTGGGCGCTGTCCGGAATGAGAATCTTTGTCCGGCGAAAATCTCCCCGCCTCTCGTGGTAGGCTTTTATGATCATGAGCCCCGTGAGCTCGCCATGGGCCCCCGCCGCGGGCTGGAGGGTAAAGGCGTCCATGCCAGCGATCTCGGACAGCATGTTCTGGAGCGCAAACATGAGCCGGAGATTCCCCTGGACATCACCGCTGTCCTCCAGGGGGTGGGATCCCGCGAAGCCGCCAAAGCGCGCGACCTCCTCATTGACGGCGGGGTTATATTTCATCGTGCAGGAGCCCAGGGGGTAAAAGCCGGACAGGACGCCGTGGTTTTTCGCCGAGAGTCCCACGAAGTGTCTTAACACGTCCACCTCGCCGCATTCCGGGAGTTCCGCCGGGGTTTTGCGCAGAAACCTTTCCGGGATGAGATCCGCCCGCGCCGGAACGTCGCAATCGGGCAGGCTAAACCCCACGCGCCCCTCCGCGCTCTCCTCAAAGATCAGTTTGCTCACGCGAGTTCACCTGCCTTTTTCACATAGGCGTCAATTTCCGCCCTGGTTCGCTTCTCGGTGACGACGATCAGAATGCCATTGTCCGGGAGGGCGACGCCGGGCATGAAACCCGCCTCGGTCATCGTGGCGATGAATTTTCGCACATCCCCCTTGTATTTCAGCGCGAACTCCTTGAAGAAGGGGGCGTTGAACATCGGTTCGAATTTTCCGGAGGCCAGCAGGGCGCCGCGCATGTAATGGGCCTTTTGCGCGCAGAGTTCCGCCACTTTGACAAGGCCCTGTTTGCCCATCAAACTCAGATAAACCGTGGCCGCGAGGGCGCAGAGGGCCTGGTTCGTGCAGATGTTGGACGTGGCCTTCTCCCGGCGGATGTGCTGCTCCCGGGCCTGGAGCGTCAAAATAAAGCCCCGCTCCCCGGCGGCGTCCGTGGTCTCACCCACCACGCGGCCCGGCATTTTGCGCATGTACTTTTCTTTGCAGGCAAAGAAGCCAAAACCGGGGCCGCCGAAATTCATGGCGTTGCCGAGGGCCTGGCCCTCCCCGACCACGATGTCCGCGCCATACGCGGAAGGGGGTTCCAGGAGCCCCAGGGAGATCGGGTCAACACAGACGATAAACAGCGCGCCCTTTTCTTTTGCCTGCGCGCCGGCGATCTCCAGAGCCTCGATACAGCCGAAATAGTTTGGATTCTGCACAAGCGCCGCCGCGCAGCTGTCTGTGACCTCGCGGACGATACGGATGCCCCTGTCTCTGGCATAGGCCTCGCAGACCGCGCTGTATTCCGGATTGATTGCCCCGAGGAGAGCGAATTCGCTCCGCCCGGTCACATTGCAGGCCATCAGCATGGCCTCCGCGCAGGCCGTGGCCCCGTCATAGAGGGAGGCGTCGGAGATGTCCATGCCGGTGAGGCGGCAAATCAGGCTCTGGTACTCGAAAATCGCCTGGAGCGTGCCCTGGCTGATCTCCGCCTGATAGGGGGTATAGGCCGTGTAGTACTCCTGCCGCCCCGTGATCTGCGCGACAGCCGCCGGGATATAGTGGTCGTAGATGCCGCCGCCCATGAAGCAGACGTGCGTATCGGCGCTCACGTTCCGCCGGGCGAGGGCCTTCATGTGCGCGCAGAGCTCCGGCTCACTCATTGCCGGAGGCAGATTGAGCTCCCTCTTGAGCCGCAGGGCCTCCGGGATATCCGCAAAAAG
>WQUU01000241.1 GCA_009781925.1 Bacillota bacterium
ACAAAATATGATCCACCGTCCCGTCCAGAAAGGCCCGGTCGTGGGAGACCAGGAGAAAACCGCTCTTCCGCTTCAAATACGCCGCCAGGACATCTCTGGCCTCCATATCCAGGTGGTTGGTCGGCTCGTCGATCAGCGGAAAATGTCCGCCCTTCAAAAACAGCGCCGCCAAGAGGGCGCGGGTCTGCTCCCCGCCGCTGAGGGTTTGAAAGGGCCGCCCCAGCGTTTCGCCGCCGAGGGTCAAAAGGCCCAACTCCCGCTCGATCTCCCAGGCTTCCCGCCCGGGGGCCACAGCGGTGATGACGTCCAAAACCGGGAGCTTCCCGTCCGCCACGGCATAGGGAAAGTAGTCAAAAGTCACGGAGGCGGAGATCGCGCCGCGGTACTCGTATTTTCCCATGAGCAGGTTCAAAAAGGTGGTCTTGCCCCGGCCGTTGTGCCCGGTGAAGCCCAATTTCCAGTCGGTGTCGAACTGGAAAGACACGTCCTCGAAGATGTTCTCCGCGCTGCCATCGTAGCCGAAGGTCAGGTGAGAGACGGTGACAACTGACATAAATTTCCTCCTACGCCTATTTTACACTAAGTTTTCGTTTTTGCGGTTTGCAATTTACAGCATTTTGGTGTATACTAGAAACATGGGGTGACGCCGATGAGAAAATTGAAACTTTACCTGGAGACCACGGTATTTAACCGATATTTTGAACCGGAGCGGGACTACTATGGGGATACGCTCCTGCTTTTTGATCAAATCGCCGCTGGAAACTTTGAAGCATATACATCACAATATGTGGTGGATGAATTAGCAAGAGCGCCAGAGCCCAAACGGCAAGATATGCTTAATTTATTGAAACACTATCAAATTTCCTTTTTAGAAAAATCCAAACAAGCGGAATCTTTGGCGAATGAATATGTAAAGCATCATATCATTTCCATAAAGCATAGCTATGACTGTTGGCACATTGCCTGTGCCGCGGTAAACGGCATGGATGTGATTATCAGCTTTAACCTTTCGCATATCAACCGGATTTCCACGATAGAAAAAACCGAGTTAGTGAACCGTTTGAACGGTTATCCTGCCGTTAAAATTGCTTTACCGATGGGGGTGATTGATTATGAGGACAATTAGAGACGATGAGAAATGGATCGACAATATCCGCGATCAGCTTTACCGTGAGATGCAGGAACTGGGTAAGGAGGAGTTCGACCGGCGGCAACGTGAGCAGTTTCTTGAAATTGTCAAAGAGTACAATTTAAAAGTTGTTCCGTCTCAGGATGTCCGCCGTGTCTTTCCTTGACATTTTTTCTTTCCCCTCACGCGCGAACCCCGCAGAGTATCTCCTGCGGGGTTCGCGCGTGAGGGGAAGGTACAAAAGCCCTATAGGAAACGCAAAACCGGATGTAGATACCGCGGGAAAAATGTTCCCGCGGCGTATATTTACAAACCTAAAAATTCCCCGCGTGGTCGATCACGGTGCCGCTCGGCACGGTGATCGCCATGCCGTTTGTCTGCGTGACCGTCGCCTCGCCGTCGCCGATGGTAATGGTGCATACGCCTCCCGTGACGCTGACGGCCGTGTTGATCGGGGCGGAGACAATGACCCCGTTTGCGAGCAAAATTGTACTGCCGCTTTCGGCAAATGTGATTTTTCCGTTTTGCATGTCTTTGAAACTGGTCTTCACCTGTGCGCCGGACGGGATCGCGGCCGCTGTCCCGTCGCCGAAGCCATATACGGTGTCTGCGCCGGAGACCGCGCTTGTCCAAGGGGGATTTTTGTTCCCGGAACATGCGGCGAGCAGCAGAAAAGCCAGAAGAATTGCGGGAAAGATAAAGATGAAGCGCTTTTTCATTGCCAAGTCCCCCGGTTTATGGTAAAATGATCGAGTTCGCTAAAAATCCGGTTATTCTTTCATATAAGTGAGAGTAAGGAAGGACATGCTACTGTTATAACACAGCGCGCTGCCCCTTGACAAGCACAATTTTACAGGCGGCGGCGTCTCCGACGCCCCTGCCCCTATCCCCGATTTGACCCAGAAAGGATCGTCTCCTTGAAACAGCTACGCAACATCGCCATCATCGCCCACGTGGATCACGGAAAAACCACCCTGGTTGACGCCATGCTCAGCCAGGGCGGAGCCTTCCGGGAGAACCAAAACGTCGCCGAGC
This sequence comes from Bacillota bacterium, assembly GCA_009781925.1. Taxonomy (GTDB): domain Bacteria; phylum Bacillota; class Clostridia; order Oscillospirales; family Oscillospiraceae; genus WQUU01. Next base: position 2,165 of record WQUU01000241.1, read on the forward strand.
GGGTCATGGACTCGGGAGACCTCGAGCGGGAGCGCGGCATCACCATCTTGGCCAAGAACACCGCCATCCACTACGGCGACGTCAAAATCAACATTGTGGATACCCCCGGCCACGCCGACTTCGGCGGGGAGGTGGAGCGCATCCTCAAAATGGTCAACGGCGTGCTCCTCCTGGTGGACGCCGCCGAGGGGCCCATGCCCCAGACCCGCTTCGTCCTGGGCCGGGCGCTGGAGCTCGGTCACCGGGTCATCGTCGTGGTCAACAAGGTGGACAGGCCCGACCAGCGCGTCTATGAGGTCATCGACGAGATCCTGGAGCTGCTCATGGACTTGGACGCCACCGACGCGCAGCTGGATTCCCCCATGCTCTTCTGCTCCGCCCGGCAGGGCACCTGTTCCGTGGCCCCGGAGACGGCCGGCAGCGATTTGACGCCGCTTTTTGACGCCATCGTGGACTATATCCCCGCGCCGGAGCAGGACGAAAACGCGCCCTTCCAGATGCTGGTCTCCGCCATCGATTATAACGACTACGTGGGCCGCATCGCCATTGGCCGCATCGAGCGGGGCACGATCCGGCAAAACCAGGAGATCGCCGTCTGTGACCACCACGGGGAGCGCCCCCTGCGCCGCGCCAAGGCTGTCAGCCTCTATGAGTTCGACGGGCTCTCCCGCATACCGGTGACAGAGGCTGCCGCCGGGGAAATTATCGCCCTGTCCGGCATCGGGGATATCACCATCGGCGACACGGTCTGCGATGTGAACGCTCCGGAGCCGCTGAATTTTGTAAAAATTTCGGCCCCCACTTTGGAGATGACCTTCTCTGTCAACGACAGCCCCTGCGCGGGGCGGGAGGGGAAGTTTGTCACCACACGGAACATCCGCGACCGCCTCTTGCGCGAGAAGCTGAAAGACGTGTCCCTACGCGTGTCCCCCATCGAGAACAGCGACGCCTTCAACGTGGCGGGCCGGGGGGAGATGCACTTGTCCATCCTCATCGAGACCATGCGCCGGGAGGGCTACGAGTTCCAGGTGAGCCCGCCGCGGGTGCTCTATCAGTGCGTTGACGGCGTCCTCTGCGAGCCCATGGAGCGGGTGGTCATCGACGTGCCGGAGACCGCCGCGGGCTCCGTCATCGAGAAGCTCAGCGCCCGCAAGGGGGAGTTCATCCGCATGGACCCCCTGGGCAGCCGCGTGCGGCTGGAATTTTTGATCCCCTCCCGGGGCCTCTTCGGCTACCGCAGCGAGTTTCTGACCGACACCCGGGGCGAGGGCATTCTGGCCGCCGTCTTTGACAGCTACGCGCCCAAAAAGGGGGACCTGAGCCGGCGCGGGACCGGCAGCCTCGTGGCCTTCGAGACCGGGGACGCCGTGGCCTACGGGCTCTACGGGGCCCAGGAGCGGGGCGCGCTGTTCAT
>WQUU01000242.1 GCA_009781925.1 Bacillota bacterium
CCCCACGGGCACCAGGTCAGTCTGGTACAACAGAATGTCCGCCGCCATGAGCACGGGGTAGGTGAAGAGCCCCGCGTTGATGTTCTCCTCGTTCTTGGCGCTCTTGTCCTTGAACTGGGTCATACGGGACAGCTCACCGAACATGGTATAGCAGCTTAAAACCCAGGCCAGCGACCCGTGGGCGGGCACGTGGCTCTGGATAAAGATGACGTTTTGCTTTGGATCAAGCCCGCAGGCGATGTACTGGGCCAGCTGCTCCAAGACTGTGCGGCGCAGCGCGGCGGGATCCTGCCGCGCGGTGATGGCGTGCATGTCCACGATGCAGTAGTAGGTGTCGTAGGTCTCGCTCAGCTCCACCCAGTTTTTGATCGCGCCCAGGTAGGAGCCCAGATGCAGCCCCCCGGAGGGCTGGATGCCGGAAAAAATGATTTTGCGGTCAGTCATGGTGTTAGTCCTCATGCTTTATAAATGATCTTCCCGGTTTTTAGGACATGAGCGGCAAAACCGCTTTTGTCATTCGCGCTGTCAAGCAGATGCGGTTCAATATCCCAACTGATGTCATAGGCTAAATTCCAAAGCCGCGAAGATGTTTTGCGCCATTCATCGGAAAAACCGTTAAAAATTACACCCACGTCAATATCGCTTTCCTCATGCGGGCTGCCATTGACATAGGAACCGAAAAGGACAACAGCGTCCGGCGAAAATTCCTTTTTAACGGCGTCGGCATAACGCTCAACAGTTTTTATAACTGTTCCTTGATCCAGCATAGCAACGCCTCCGTTCCCGCAATTATTTCAATGCAGATCACGTCCGATAATTCCACTGCGATCTGTTCTTTATAATCTGGATAACGCGCTTCAATGTTCATAGGATTTAATTCTTTGATAAATTGCTGCTGCTCAAACGTCATTATTTTAGCATTCATCTGCTGTCTCCTGCTCTTTTAAACACAGCCTATTATCTCGCGAAAAAACGATATCCATGGCAACGGCACAACCCGCTGCATATTATCTGGAGCTTGACACCCGCGCCCTACGCCATAAATTCCCTCACCGTCTCCCCGAAGATCGCCGTGCCCTGTTCGATCTGCTCCTTCGTCGGCATGGAGAAGTTCAGCCTTACGCCGGATTTGTCCCGCTTGCCCGCGGGGTCGAAGGCGCTGCCCGGCACGACGGCGAGTTTTTGTCCCAAAAGGGCCTCGAACAGTTTATACCCACTTTTGCCTCCGGGCAAATCCACCCAGATGAACAGTCCGCCCTCCGGCCGCGTGAAGCGGACGGAGTCGCAGCCGGCCAGATTCCGCGTGAGCCCCTGCACCATCGCGTCCCGCAGGACACGGTAGACGTCCCGGCAGTGCTCCACGTGGGCGTCGAAGTCAAAGCGCGTCAAATATTCCGCGATGAGCATCTGGGGCCAGTTGCCGGTATGCACGTCCGTGACCTGCTTGGCCGCGGTGAATTTCGGAGCCAAGGCGCCGTCCAGGATCAGATAGCCGACCCGCAGTCCCGGGGCCACGGTCTTGGAGTAGCTGCCGCAGTAGATCACATGCCCCGTGGAGTCCAGACTCTTGAGGGAGGGGAGGGCCTCGCCCCCGTAGCGCAGCTCGTGGTAGGGGCTGTCCTCCAAGATCGTCACGCCGTAGCGCTCCGCCAGTTCTATGAGCCGCCGCCTGCGCGCCAAACTCATGCACACGCCCATGGGGTTTTGGAAGTCCGGGATGGTGTAGATGAGTTTGACCCGTTTCTCCGTTTTCAGGACATGCTCCAAGGCGTCCGTGTCCATGCCGTCCTTGTCCATGGGCACGCCGAGGAGCTTCACATTGTAGGAGCGGATCGCGTTGAGCCCGCCCACAAAGCTGGGATTCTCTGAGACGACGCAGTCCCCCTCGTCGGTCAGGCATTTCAGCGAGAGGTCGATGCCCTGCTGCCCGCCGGAGACGAGAAGGATGTCGTCATCCTCCGCGCCGATGTGAAATTTCTCCCGGCAGCGGGACTTTGTCAGCTCCCGCAGGGGGCCGAAGCCCTCGGAGATGCCGTATTGCAGGACGCCCACGGGATTTTTCTCCATCAGCTCCGCGCTGAGTGCCGCGAACTCGGCGGAGGGGAAGGTCAGCGCGTTGGGATTGCCCCCGGCGAAGGAGATCATACCCGGCATGGAGGTGAACTTAAACGTCTCCCGGATGGCGGATGGACTCACGGGCTCCATCCGGTCTGAAATTTTGGGTGTCGCGTGATTTAGCATATAAAAAACACCAGTCACCTATATTTGTAGGGGCGGGCTTCCATGCCCGACCGCCGTAACCACGGTATCGCGGGCGGAGATGGAACCCCGCCCCTACATCATGAAAATATTCTATCACAGTTTTGGGGAATTGACAATTCCCCGTTTTTGAAATACTATAGAGATAACGCGGCCCGTCATTGCGAGCGCAGCGAAGCAGTCCAGAAAATCGCACAAAAACTGGATTGCCACGGCGGCAAGGGCAGCCGCCTCGCAATGACGGCGCCCGTAACACGCCAGACATTATCCCAGACAATTACGTCGGATTTGTAACCGGAGGAAGCATGGATCACACTTTTTTTGACGAGATGGAGGCCCGCATCCCCAAAGGCAGGGTGCGCACCCGCTTTGCCCCATCCCCCACGGGGTACATGCACGTGGGCAACCTGCGCACGGCGCTCTATGCCTGGCTCATCGCCAGGAAAAACGGCGGCGACTTTATTCTGCGCATTGAGGACACGGATCAAAATCGCTTTGTGGAGGGGGCCACGGAGATCATCTACAAGACCCTCGCCGACTGCGGCCTGACCCAGGACGAAGGCCCGGAGATCGGCGGCCCGTCGGGGCCCTATATCCAATCCTTACGCCGCGGGTTCTATGCCAAATACGCCGAACTGCTGCTGTCGCGCGGCGGGGCGTATCTTTCCGTGGAGGACGGTGTTACCATCGTCCGGCAGCGGATCCCAAAGGAGGGGGAGACCACCGTCCGCGACGAGGTATACGGCGATGTCACGGTCTCAAACGACAGCCTCGACGAGGGCGTCTTGATCAAATCCGACGGCCTGCCCACCTACAACTTCGCCCACGTGATCGACGACCACCTGATGGGCGTCACCCACGTGGTGCGCGGCGTGGAATTTTTGAGCTCCACGCCGAAGTACAACCTCCTGTACGCGGCCTTCGGCTGGGAGCCGCCGCGGTACATCCACTGCGCCAGCGTCATGCGCGACGCGACCCACAAGCTCTCTAAGCGCGCCGGCGACCCCACCTATGAGGACCTGTTGACTCAGGGCTACCTGCCGGAGGCGATTTTAAACTACGTCGCGCTCCTGGGCTGGAGCCCCGGCGGGGAGCGGGAGCTGTTCACGCTCCCGGAACTCGCCGAAATCTTTGACGTCTCCGGCATCTCCAAGTCCCCGGCCATTTTCGACATCGAGAAGCTCAGGTATTTAAACGGCGCGACCATCCGCGCGTTAGCACCCGCGGACTTCGCCAAAAAGGCGGAGCCAACTATCCGGGGCGCGGTGAAAAACCCGGCCTATGACACGGCGAAACTCGCCGC
>WQUU01000243.1 GCA_009781925.1 Bacillota bacterium
GAGGAGATGATCTATCGCAACATCGCCCTAAAGGCCCGTTTTGTCGCCTCCGATGAGCGGGATCGGGGCGAGCGCCGGAAGCTGAACCTGGGCCACACCTTCGGCCACGCCGTCGAGCTGTGCAGCGGCTATCAGATTCCCCACGGGGAGGCCGTGTCCATTGGCATGGCAAAAATCAGCCGTGCGGCGGAAAAACTCGGCGTCGCGGAGCCCGGCACGGCGGAGCAAATTGCCGCCGCCCTGAGGAATAACGGCCTGCCCACCGAGACGGAGATCCCGGCGCCCGAGTTGCTTCACGCCATCCTGCAGGACAAGAAGCGCGGCGGCAAAACGATCGACCTGATTCTGCCGGTAAAAATTGGCGAATGTATCATCCGGCACACGGAGATAGATGAATTGCCGATATTTTTGGAGGTTTAGATGGACAAAACGATACCCTCCGGCCCGCGCAGGGGCCGGGTCACCGCGCCGCCCTCCAAGTCCGACGCGCATCGGGCGCTGATCTGCGCCGCCCTCTGCGGCGCGAATCCGGTGGGGGATGGAACCCCGACTCTACCCACTGTATTAAAACTCGGGGCGCTGAACGCGGACATTGAGGCGACCGTCCGCTGTCTCGAGGCCCTCGGCGTGGGCGTCACGCGCGGGGACGGGACGCTGACGATCACGCCCCAGTCCGCCGGGCCGCAGCCTATACGCCCGGTCTCACCTCTCCTGGACTGCGGCGAGAGCGGCGCGACCCTGCGCCTCATGCTGCCGGTTGCCACACTTTTGGCCGACAACCCTCGCTTTATCGGCGCGGGCCGCCTGCCGGAGCGCCCCAACGCCCCGCTCCTGGACGCAATGGCCGCGAACGGCTGTTTCTCAGATTCCTCTACACTGCCTCTAACTCTTTCCGGCACACTCCGATCCGGAATTTACATGTTGCCGGGCGATGTCAGTTCCCAGTACGTCTCCGGTCTCCTGCTGGCGCTGTCAGCGGTGCCCGGCGAGAGTGAGATTCGCCTGACCTCCCCGCTGGAGAGCGCCGCCTACGTGGACATGACCATCCGTACCCTCAGTCGCTTCGGGGTCAGCGTACAACGAACAGTTAACAACGAACAGTTAACAACGGGCTATCAGCTGGTAGGTACACGGCGCGCCGGGGGCGGCGCGCCCTACAGCGGGCAACTGTCATCACCCGGAACTTATATTGTCGAGGGCGACTGGTCGGGCGCGGCCTGCTTCGTCGCGCTGAACGCCTTGGGCGGCGACGTCACTGTGGACGGTTTGGATATGGAATCCGCCCAGCCGGATCGGGCGATTTTACATCTCGCGGAAGAGCTCCCGGAGACGCTGGACATCAGCGCCTTTCCCGACCTCTTCCCCGTACTGTCTGTCTTGGCCTGCGAGAAAATTGGAACGACAACATTTACGGGCGGGCGACGTCTGCGCATCAAGGAGAGCGACCGCATCGCGGCCACGGCGCGACTCATCGCCGCCTTGGGCGGGCGCTGCGAGGAGCGGCCGGACGCCCTCGCGGTTTTCGGAACCGGCCGGCTGCGGGGCGGCATTGCGGACAGTGAAAACGACCACCGCATCGCCATGGCGGCGGCGGTGGCGGCGGCGATTTGCCAAGAGCCGGTCACCGTGCGCGGCGCGGAAGCGGTCAATAAGTCGTATCCGGGTTTTTGGGATGATCTGGAGGGATTGGAGATTGTGTAGAGGCGGCAAACCCCCGGCGCTACGCGCCACCCCCTTTCAAAAGGGGGCTTTAGGCAAGAGGAGGGCACACACTTGATCACTGCAACCGCCTTATACGAGAAGCTCAATCGCGATTTCATCAGAGAGGGTATCACCGACTATAATTGGGCGGCCAGAATGCCCGGTTTGGATCAATACCTGTACGACAATTTTAAGCGCTGCGGCATGGGTCTGATGTGCGATTTCGCAAAAATTGTCCAAAAGGTCTATACGACTGTCTTTCTCTCAGATCGGGTTCTATCGAAGATCCTCTCCGACAACGTCTCAGACGCTTTGATTTTCTCCCATCACCCGACCAACTGGGATATTGCGCGCCATGACGGAAACTACGCCGCGACGGAAGCGTATATCACGCGGCTCAGAGACCGGAATATCTCGATCTATGTCCTGCACCATCCGCTGGACAATTACGGCGATTATTCCACCTGCAAAACCCTCGCCACCCGCCTCAATATGAACATGGAGACCCCGGCTTTTTTATACTGCGGCGCGCTCTGCGGGGTCATCGGCACTGTCGGCTGCGAAACGATCGGCGCATTATATGAAGCCTATACAAACACGCTCGGACATAAGACAAGCTTGTACCAATATGGAAAAGAGGACATGCGGGGCGAAAAAATCGCCGTCTGTCCCGGCGGAGGCAACGCGCCCTTTGTGATTCATGAAATGCTGGACAGGAATATCAAAATTTTGGTCACCGGTGTCACGATTGTAAACGAACGCTCAAAGGAAACTCACGCGTTCGAAAAAGAAAACGGAATCAGCGTTCTGGGCGGCACACACTATTCCACAGAAAAATTTGCCCCCATAGAAATGTGCGGGTATTTTGGCAGTTTGGGTCTTCCGGCTGAATTTGTCGGGGACGCGCCGGACTTTTATGATCTATAAATAGAAACGCGAGGATAACACCATGGACATCAGCGAACTGCGCAGCACCATCGACGCGACGGATGACGAGATTCTCCGCCTCTTTCTCCGGCGCATGGAGACCGTGGGCGAAGTGGCGGCGCAAAAGCGCGAGAGCGGCGGCCCGATCCTTCAGCCGGAGCGGGAGCGGGAGATTCTGCTCCGCGTCTCAAAGGCCGCGCCGGAGGGCTTGGCCCCCTATGCCCGGCGGCTGTTTGAAACCCTCTTCGATCTCTCCAGGGCCTATCAGGGCCAGCTCCTCCGTACAAAAGAGGCCCCTTTGACCGCGCAAATTCGCGCGGCTCTGGACTCCACCCCCCAAATCTTTCCGGAGAGCGCCCGGGTCGCCTGCCAAGGCGTGGTCGGGGCCTACTCCCAGCTGGCCTGTGACAAGCTCTTCCCTCTGGCGGAGATTTTGTACTTCAAGAACTGGGAAGGGGTCATGAACGCCGTGGAACGGGGGCTCTGCGACTACGGCGTGCTGCCCATCGAGAACTCCACCCACGGCGTGGTGGACGAGGTCTATGATCTCATGCGCGCCCACAACGTGTACATTGTCCGAGGCACCCGGCTGCAGATCAGCCACGCGCTTTTGGCCAAGCCCGGCGCGGCGTTTTCGGATATCAGGGAGATTTATTCCCACGAACAGGCCCTGGGCCAGTGCGCGGTCTTTTTGCAAAAACACCCGGAGATCAAGGTCACGGTCTGCGAGAATACGGCAACGGCGGCGCGGCTCGTCTCCCAAAACGAGCGGCGGGACGTGGCGTCCATCAGCTCTCCGGAGTGCGCGCGGCTCTATGGGCTCAGCACTTTGGTGGAGCGGGTACAGAGCGAGGAGACCAATTACACCCGTTTCATCTGTGTCTCCCGGAAGATGGAGATCTATCCCGGCGCGAACAAGATCAGCTTCCTGGCG
>WQUU01000244.1 GCA_009781925.1 Bacillota bacterium
CACCGCCGTAGACCGCCGCGATCTCCCCCCGCTCGTCCGCGACGCTGACCCGGTACCCGCCCTCGGACATACGGCGGATCAGTTCCCGCAGCAGGGTGGTTTTGCCCGCGCCGGGGGGAGAGAGAAGGAGGACACTCTTGAGGCCGCTGTGAAACAGTCTCGGATACACCGCGTCCGCGCAGCCCCGGCGCTCTGTGGGGATGCGGATGGCGAGGGAGGAAAAATCCCGGAGCGCGCCGATGCCGTCCCCACCCATGACCGCCGTGCCGCAGAGGCCCACGCGAAAGCCGCCCCGGGCCGTCACGAAGCCGCGCCGGATGCTGTCCTGCGCCGTGTGCGCCGACGCGCCGGTGGCGAACTCCAAAACGGTCAGCAGGTCGCGGCGGGTCACGGCGCAGAGGGGGAGGGGGAGTTCCCGGCCCTCGCACAGCACCGTAGGGGGGTAGCCGGCCCGCAGGCGCAGTTCCTCGGCACACGCCCGTTCCTTGCTATTTAAATCCCGGGCGGCCTTGCGCATCTCCGGGGGCAGCAGCTGCGCCGCCCGCTCATATGCCTCAATTGACAACCTGTCCACCCCCTTTGAGACAAGTCTATTGGACAAGCGGGGGAAATATGACTTGCGAAAGAGGGGCGTGGGTGGTAGAATTGAGGGGCGACAAAATATGATAGGTTGACAATATGTATCATATATGATACTATACATATTAGGCGGGAAAAATGAGCTGGAAAGTTTTATACTATCAGAAGGAAAACGGGGAAGAGCCGGTGCAACGCTTTCTTGCAAAGCTGCCGGCCAAACACCGCGCCAAGGCTCTGTGGGAGATCGATTTGCTGGAACAATGCGGTTTAAATCTTCGGGAACCGTATGCCAAAAGGTTGCAAGGGGAAAAATACCGAGGACTCTATGAGCTGCGCGTTCAGCAGGGCCGTGATAGTTCGCGTATTTTTTACTTTTTACCGGTTGGAAATACATTTATTCTCTTGCATGGCTTTCTGAAGAAAGCCAATGAGACCCCGGAGCTTGAATTAAACACGGCACATCGCTATATGCAGGATTACCTGAGGAGGTATGGAGAATGAGAACCAGCAAAGAGGTGCGGGAGGAATTCCTCCGGGATCCAAAAGTTCTCGCCGAGTATGAGGCGCTGCGGCCTTACTATGAAATTATTGCGCAACTCATCGACGCGCGCAACGAGCAGGGCCTAACGCAGGAAGCTCTGGCGGCGCGAACTGGAATCCAGCGGAGCAATATCAGTCGCCTGGAGAGCGGAAATTACAACCCGTCACTGGAGTTTCTGTCTCGCATTGCCCAGGGACTTGGCCGAGAGCTCCATGTGGAATTTCGCGTCCCCGATACAAAATCGGAGTTTTCCATCTATGACCACTGACTTTCCCTCCCGCTACATAGCCGCGCGCCGCGCCTTCATCGAATCCGAGTTTTCCTCCCTCAATCCCATGCAGCGCCGGGCCGTTCTCGCGACCGAGGGGCCCTTGCTCCTGCTGGCCGGGGCCGGCAGCGGCAAGACCACCGTCCTCATCCGCAGAGTGGAAAACCTTCTGCGCTTCGGCCGCGCCTCGGATTCTTCCGAGCTGCCGGGGGGTGTGACGGAAAGCGACCTGGAGCTTTTGGAACACCCGGAGCGGAATTTTGAGGCGGCCTGCCGTTTGGCGGCGCTTGACCCCGTGCAGCCCTTCCGCGTCATTGCCATCACCTTCACCAACAAGGCGGCGGAGGAGCTCAAATCCCGGCTGGAGGACAAGCTCGGTGAGGCCGCCAAGGACGTCTGGGCCATGACCTTCCACGCCGCCTGCGCCAGGATTCTCCGCCGGGACGCGGACAAGCTCGGCTTTCCCCAGAACTTCACCATCTACGACAGCGCTGACAGCCAGAGCCTTATGAAGCGGATCATCAAGGAGATGGACTGCGATGAGAAGCTCTTCCCCTGCCGCTCGGTATTGGCCCAAATCGGCAGGGCCAAGGACGTCCTGCTCTCCCCCGAGGCCTTCACCGCGCAGGCGCGGGAGGCCAATGACTACCGAAAAGTCAAGATGGGCGCCCTTTACGCCGAGTATACCAAGCGCCTCAAGGTTAACGGGGCCATGGATTTTGACGACCTGCTCTATCATACAGTCCGGCTCCTGCAAAATTATGAGGACATTCGCCTCTATTACCAGCGGAAGTTTCAATACGTGCTCGTCGATGAGTACCAGGACACGAATCACCTGCAATATCTTCTGGCCGCTCTTCTGGCGGGCGGCTACGGAAACATCTGCGTGGTGGGGGACGACGACCAGAGCATCTACCGCTTCCGGGGCGCGACGATTGAGAATATCCTCAGCTTTGAGAAACAGTATAAAAATGCACGGGTCATCCGATTGGAACAGAATTACCGGAGCAAATCCCACATTCTGGACGCCGCCAATGCCGTCATCCGGAATAACCTGGGCCGCAAAGGAAAAAATCTCTGGACGGAGCAGGGTACGGGCGAGCCCCTCACCCTCTACGTCGCCCAGGACGAAAAGGACGAAGCCCGCTATGTAGCCGACGAGGTTTTGGCGGACTACGTAAAGAGCGGGACTTGGCGGGAGAAAGTTGTCCTCTACCGCATGAACGCGCAAAGCAACAACTTTGAGTATGCCTTCAAGCGCAACGGCATCCCCTACCGCATCTATGGCGGCCTGCGTTTTACGGATCACGCGGAAGTCAAGGATATGCTGGCCTATCTGTTTCTTGCGGCCTCACCTCAGGACGAAGAGAGGCTGTTGCGCGTCATCAACAATCCGCCCCGGGGCATCGGTCAAGCCACCGTGGACAAGGTGCGGGACTTGGCGGAAAAGTTTTCCGCGTCCATGTTTGATATCATCCAGAGCGCAGGAGATTTTCCGGAACTCAAGAGCGCCGCGGGCAAGCTCCTGAATTTTGGTGCGTTGATCGCTTCTTTTCAGGAGCTTTCGGCGCGACTGCCCGCTGACCAGCTGTATGATGAGATCGTGGAGAGAACCGGATATCTCAAAATGCTGCGGGAAAAGCGCACGGATCAAAATCTTACCAAGATCGAAAACGTGTTGGAACTCAAGTCCTTTATTCTCTCAAATATGGCCGACAGCGGGGACACCTCCCTGTTGGGTTTCTTGGATATGATATCCCTGTACACGGATTTAGACAGTAAAGAGCAGATGGATTATGTGGCCATGATGACCATGCACGCCGCCAAGGGCCTGGAGTTTGACAGCGTCTACCTGGTGGGCGCGGAGGAGGGGATTTTCCCCAGCTACCGCTGCCTCGGCGAGCCGGAGGAGATGGAGGAAGAGCGCAGGCTCTGCTACGTGGCGCTCACCCGCGCCCGGGAGAAGCTGACCATCACCTGCGCCCGCCAGCGGACGATCTTCGGCCGGACGGGAGCCAATCAGGTCTCCCGTTTCGTGGAGGAGATTCCGGATGAACATATTGATAGACCGGAATGGATCCCGCCCCGATCTGCGGGGGCGGCCGCCGTCCCCGCTCGCCCCTTTGCCGTATTGCCGGCGCCGCCGCGCCGTGTGGGGGCGACCGCC
>WQUU01000245.1 GCA_009781925.1 Bacillota bacterium
GGGCCGCCCGGTGTGCGGCCCCTACAGGAAAGATTTGCAATTCAAAATTATACGCAAAAATCCATCATAATTGCATAGAAATAAGATACAAGCATGTATTATACCGCCATTTGACGTGTCTCCCGTCAAAAAAGTTTCCCCAAAGAAATCGGGAGGTTCCATGGAATTTCTGTCAACTCTCAACAAAACCGTGAGCGCCCTGGTCTGGGGCCCGCCTATGCTGGCGCTCATGCTGGGTACGGGACTCTATTTGAGTGCCCGCACCGGGTTTTTACAGTTCCGCAAATTCGGCCCGGTGATGAAAAATACCCTCGGAAAAATTTTTACAAGACAAAAAGCGGGGACGGGTTCCGTCACGCCGTTTCAGGCGGTGAGCACGGCGCTGGCCGGCACGGCGGGTACCGGCAACATCGCCGGCATCACGCTGGCGCTGTGTCTCGGCGGCCCCGGCTCCCTCTTCTGGCTCTGGGTCACGGCCCTCATCGGCATGGCGACGAAGTACGCGGAGGTGACGCTCGCCATCCGTTTCCGGGAGCGCAACGCCGCCGGAGACTGGGTGGGCGGCACGATGTACACCATCAAAAACGGCTTGGGCCGGCGCTGGGCCTGGCTCGGGGGCGTCTTTTGCGTGTTCTGCGCCCTGGCTGCCTTCGGCATGGGCAACGCCGTACAAGTGGGCAACATCAGCGCCGCCGTGCAAAACGCGGCGGCGGTCTTTCTGCCGGGAGCCGGGAAATATGCGGAAGAAATCGGCTGGGCCGTGGGGCTCATCGTCGCGGTCTTTGCGGCGGTTGTCCTTCTGGGCGGCGTCAAGCGCCTGGGCCGGGTGACCGAAACCTTGATTCCGCTCATGAGTTTAGTTTACATAATCTGTTGCCTCGCCGTCCTGCTCACCCATACGCAAGGCCTGGGTCACGCGGTACAACTCATTTTTCGCGGAGCTTTTGACCCAAAAGCCGCCTTCGGCGGGGTCTCGGGCTTTACCGTGTCCAGCGCGCTCTCCTGGGGGCTGAGGCGGGGGGTTTTCACCAACGAGGCGGGCCTCGGCTCGGCGCCCATGGCCCACGCCGCCAGCAGCGAGACAAACCCCGTCAAACAGGGCTACTACGGCATTTTTGAGGTCTTCATCGACACCATCGTGCTCTGCACCCTCACCGGTCTTAGCCTGCTCGCAAGCGGCGTCCCTCTCCCCTACGGCCAAAGCGCCGGCACGGAGGTCAACGCCGCCGCCTTTGCGACCGTCTTCGGGGAAAAAGCCGCCAACCTGCTCCTCGCGGTCTCCATCACGGTTTTCGCCGCCGCCACCGTACTCTCCTGGGGGCTGTACGGCGCGCGCTGCGCGGAGTATCTCCTCGGCAGCCGGGCGATCCGGCCCTATCAGCTCCTGTTCAGCGGGATGTGCGTACTCGGCGCGGTGATGAAGCTGGATCTGGCCTGGGCGCTGTCCGACACGTTTAACGGTTTGATGGCATTGCCGAACCTGGTGGCGGTGCTGTGCCTGTCCGGGCTCGTGGCGAAGCTGACAAGAAGGGAGTTAGAGCATTTGTAGGGAACGGATTGATCCGTTCCGCAGCCCGTCAATAAACCCAAGAATGCGGGCCGCCGAGTGCGGCGGCCCCTACAAGGGGATGGCCAATATCAGGGGTTGTAGGGGACGCCCCCTTGGGCGTCCCGCCAGGAAAAACCCTTTTTTGACGGTCTGGGGAACAAATTTATCCGTTCCGAAAACTCTCTGGTTCGCGGAACGGATAAATCCGTTCCCTACGATTCCTATCTTCTCCTCCCGCTCCTGTGGCGGGGCTGCCGGCTCTTCTTCTGATAAAACGCCGCCATCTCCTCCGTAGCTTTATAGATGATCCGGCTCGGTATCCAGCCGCCCTTGCGCGTCTCCCTGATGTGCAGGCGGATGAGGTAATTGCCGTGCTCCGGGCACTCGCCCAGAGCCATGTAGCGGTTTCCCCCCTGGTTGACCCAGCGGGAAATCGCAAGCTCCCCGTGGCAGTCTGGGCAGGGCGGGTTGATGAGCTCCTGATCCGCCCAGAGCGCGACCCGGCTGTCATAGGCGCCGAACAGCCTGTGCTCCAGGGCCCCCTCCCCCACTTGCTGCTCCGTGATTCCGGAAGTATTTGAAAGCCTGGGCTTTTTCGCCGTCCGCTCAGCCAGGATGCGGGCGGCGTCGTCATACGCGGCGACACCGCTCTCCAAGTCCAGCTTGGAACAGACCAGGGCCGTGTTGTAAGCGTCTCCCAGGGCATCATGGGCCACACGGGTCTGTTCAATCTCAAAATGCTCCATGGCGGAGGCCAGGGATTTTTGGTTCTTGTCCCCGCCGGTCTGGAGATTGTAGATGATCTGCAGGTTGACCCAGCGGCCCAGCCAGTCGATGTCCATGTCGTGGATGATGAGGTTCTGCTCCATGACGCCGAAATCGTCGTAGCCCCAGGTCAGGAAGACGCAGTCCGGGCCGCAGAAGTCCATGAACTTCTCCATGGCCTCCGGGAAGGAGATCCCCGCGCGCAGGCGATCCACATCGAAACCCGTGATCTTCTTGACTTTATGGTGCATTTTTCGGAAGTACATGGGCCGCACGTCCGTCTGAAATTCCTCCGCGGGCCGGAGATTCTCGTCCAGCTTCACCGCGCCGATTTGAATAATTTCTCCGCGCAGGTGGATGGGGAGGTAGTCAAAGACCGAACTCTTGGCCGACATCGCCTGGTTCCACTCAAAATCCACCACAATGTATCGCATGTGTCAGATAGATCCTTTCTGTTTGTTGTCTCCCGTCATTGCGAGCGAAGCGAAGCAATCCAGGGCCTTAGGGCTTTCTGGATTGCTTCGTCACGTTGCTCCTCGCAATGACGATGAAAAAATCACGGCTGTTCTCCCAATTTTAATAGCGCCCGCTCGCCGTTTTTCTTCAGGCTGTTGGCGATCGTTCCCGCGACGGCGGCCAGTATGACAGCTGCGCCCAGCGCGACATAGGTCACCCACTCCCGCGCAAACGAGCCCGCGAAGGCGCTTCCGATCAGCAGCGCCAGGCCGATCCCCAGAGGGACAAACATCCCCGTCATGGAGGCCGTGGACTGCTTGACCACTTGGGCCTCGTTTGTCCAGCTGAGTTTGGGAAATTTGAGGTTGATAAACACCCCGAAAACCGCCGCGAAGCCGCACAGCGCCAGGGGCAGGAGGAAGTATGTCACCGCCGTCAGCGGTTCCGGCTTGAGGGCCGCGCACAGCAGCGCCCCGCAGAGGATTGAGGCCGTGCCCGTCAGGGTCAGGTTCAGCAGAATCTTGGCCTTGAACACCTGCCAGGCCGCCACGGGCAGGGCTTTGATGATCCAGATTCCCTCCCCCTCCATGGAAATGCTGCTGCAACTGGTGCAGGACATGCCTAAAAACATGACCACCAGCATCGGCGCGACCGAATTCAGGGCGGCCATCGCGGCGGGACTGTTCGCCGCCCCGCCACCGAGAAAACCGGGGACGCCGCCTGTCACCGCCATCACCACGCAAACCAGGAGCGCGATGAGCACGCCGATAAGCGTGTTGACCAC
>WQUU01000246.1 GCA_009781925.1 Bacillota bacterium
ATTCTGGGACAGCCGCTGGATGGCGAGGTCTCGCATGTGGAGCCGTTTGGGGAATAATCTCCTGTAGGGAACGCATTGATGCGTTCCGCCGCCATCCCATCGGAACGGATAAATCCGTTCCCTACAGAGAACATGCGGGCAGCCTAACGCCGCCCTGCAATAATCATTAAGGAACTCACACTATGGAAGAAAAAGACGTCATCATCTCCATCAGCGGCAGCGACGCCGCGGAATTCGGCGGCGACAGCTTTGAGCTCGTCACCGACGGCAAATATCACTTTGCAGACGGCAGCGGGCACCTCTCCTATATGGAGAGTGAACTCACGGGTCTCACAGGCACGCGCACCAGCTTCACGGTGGACAAGGCCGGCATCGTCATGCTCCGGGAGGGCAACCTAAACAGCCGCATGGTCTTTGAGGAGGGGAAAAAGCACTTCTTTTTGTATGACACCCCTTACGGCGCAGCCACCATGGGGGTCAACACCCGCCGCGTTCAAACCCAGTTTGGGGAGCACGGCGGCGGCATGGAAATTGACTATGTCATTGACTTTGAACACGCTGTCGTGGGCCGGCACAACCTGAAAATCGATATCAGAGAGCAGCGGCAAGGGGGCGTCACCCATTGAATCTCATCGAAGAGGCAAAAACGGAGTTGATCTCCCTCCTGCGGGAGGCCTATGCCCGCGCGGTAAGCGCCGGGGAGTTGCCTCCCGGAGCAGAACTGCCCGGCGCTGTGGAGATTCCAAAAGACCCCCGCAACGGGGACTTCGCAGCCAGCCACGCCATGGCCGGGGCGAAGACTTTTCATAGGATCCCGCGCCAAATCGCGGATATCTTTCAAAAATACCTCGATCTGGCGGACTCCTATTTCGCCTCCGCCGAAGTTGCCGGGGCGGGTTTTATCAATTTCCGCCTGTCAAGCAAGTGGTACGGCGCGCTGCTTACGGCCATCGAGGCAGAGGGCTCGGATTATGGCCGCGTCGATTTCGGCCACGGCGCGACGGTCATGGTGGAGTTTGTCTCCGCCAACCCTACGGGGACTTTGACCATCGGTAACGCCCGGGGCGGCGTCTTGGGAGACAGCCTCGCCGCTGTATTGGATCGGGCCGGTTATGAGGTCTGGCGGGAATTCTATGTCAACGACGCGGGCAATCAGGTGGAGCTCTTCGGCCAGAGTATCGAGGCGCGGTATTTGCAGCTCCTCCTGGGCGAAGGCGCCGTTCCCTTCCCCGACAACGGCTACCACGGCGACGACATCCGGGAGCTGGCGCGGCTGATCCTCGAGCGCGACGGGGACATGTATCTGAACATGGACAGCGGATCGCGCCGCGCGGCCTTTGTGGCCTTCGCGCTGCCGTACAACATCGCCCGGATGCGGGAGGATTTGGCGCGCTACCGCATCCGCTTCGACCGCTGGTTTTTGGAGAGTTCCCTGCACGAGAGCGGCGCCATTGAACGCGCGGTGGCGTTGCTTACAAAGGGCGGACATACCTATGAAAAAGACGGGGCCCTCTGGCTGCGCAATACCGCTTTCGGCGCGGACAAGGACGAGGTTTTGCGCAAAAACAGCGGTTTTTACACCTACTACGCCGTGGATATCGCCTACCATCTGAACAAATTTATTGCGCGCGATTTTGACCGGGTGATCGATGTCCTTGGCGCGGATCATCACGGCCACGCCATTCGCTTTGCCGCCACGCTGACCGCGCCGGAACTGGGCCTGCGGGATAAAACTTTGGACTTTCTCATCATGCAGATGGTGCGCCTGACCCGCAACGGTGAGACGGTCAAAGTCTCCAAGCGCACAGGGAAGGCTTTGACCCTGAATGATCTTCTGGACGAAATCGGTGTGGACGCCTGCCGCTTCTTCTTCAACGCCAAGCCGGACACGCATCTGGAGTTTGACCTCGACCTGGCCATCCGGCAGGACAGCGAGAACCCCGTGTATTACGTCCAATATGCCCACGCGCGCATTTGCAGTCTCGTCGCGAATCTGGCGGCAGACGGGTACAGCGTGCCAAAGACGGCGGACATCAGCGCCGCCCTGCTCGTCACGGAGCAGGAACGGAATCTGCTGAAGCATCTCGCGGCTCTGCCGGAGGAGCTTCGCATGGCCGCCAGGGATTTAAACCCCAACTGTCTCAACCGTTACGCTTCAGAGCTGGCCGCCCGCTTTCACAAGTTCTACGACGCCTGTCGCATCAAAGGCGAGGCGGAGGAACTTCTGCTCGCGCGGCTCAAACTGGCGGACAGCGCGCGGCAAGTTTTGAGCATCGCGCTGGGCATCGTCGGCGTAAGCGCGCCGGAGAAGATGTAGGAGGAGAGCAACATGACGCTGCGCCCGTACCGCCCCTCTGACTATGCGGAGGTCACGCGGCTATTCTACGATACTATTCACTCCGTTAACGCCGCTGATTATCCGGAAATTCAGCTCAACGCATGGGCGCCGAAAGATGTTATGTTAACTAAATGGCGTGACCCTCTTCCCACGAATCATTATGTCGTGGCGGAAGAAGACGGCGTCATCACCGGGTTTGGAAATGCGGACAACAGCGGATATTTTGGCTGTCTCTATGTCCATAAGGACTATCAGAGGCTGGGGGTCGCGACCCTGATTGCGGACGACCTCGAAAACTATATCCGGCTCCAAGGGCTTCAGGTCGCCACGACAGACGCCTCCATCACGGCGAGGCCCTTCTTTGAACGGCGCGGGTATTGTGTTTTGAAGGAACAGCAGGTTGAATGCCGAGGACAGGTCTTGACCAATTTAGGATGCAAAAGTCCTTTGCTAGGAAGGAAGTCTGCCATGCAATTCCCCTTTCCTCTCCCCCTCATTCTGGACGGCGCGACAGGTACCGAGCTGCAAAAGCGGGGCTTGCCCTCCGGTGTTTGCCCGGAGGTCTGGATTCTGGAACATCCGGAGACGATCCTGGAACTCCAGCGCACTTACATTGACGCGGGTTCCCAGGCGGTTATGGCCCCAACTTTTGGGGCAAACCGGGCGAGTCTCGAAAAATTTGGCCTGTCTGCTCAGATGCGCGCGCTTAATCTTCGCCTCGTGGCGCTGAGCCGGGAGACGGCGCGGGATCGCGCCCTCGTGGGCGGCGACATCTCCCCTACCGGTCTGTTCATGGAACCGTTGGGGGACTATACGTTTGATGACATCGCGGGCATCTATGCCGAACAGGCTGTTGCGCTGGGCGAGGCGGGTGTGGATTTTTTCGCCATCGAGACCCAGCTCAGCGCGGCCGAGGCCATGGCGGCGCTCAAGGGCATCAAGTCTGTGACAGCTGAACCCGTCTTTGTGAGCTTTGCGGTCAGCGGCGCGGGGCGCACTTTATGGGGAGACACGCTCTCCGCGATCGCAGAAGATTTCGAGACCGCCGGGGCGGACGCCTTCGGCATCAATTGCTGCGGCGATTTGGCGCTGATTACCCGGGTTTTGCGTGAGGTTCACGAAAAAGTTGCTTTGCCTCTGATTGCCAAGCCCAACGCCGGCCTGCCGCGCGTTGCGGGCAGCAACATCTTTTACGATATGGC
>WQUU01000247.1 GCA_009781925.1 Bacillota bacterium
CGCCGCGACATCACAAAAGAGGACGCCGATCTCATCCGGCCTGTCGTGGATCAGCTCACCGAGCGCGTGAAATACTATATCGAGCTCGTAAGCACCGAGCGCACACTGGCCGCCCGGATGCTGAATGTCGGCCGCCTCAGCCATGAGGACGCGCTGGCCTACGGCGCTTCCGGCCCCGTGTCCCGCGCCGCGGACATCCCCAGAGACACCCGCCGCGACGACCCCTATTCCGCCTACGGCGAGGTTCCCTTTGACGTGATTACCGACGACCACGCCGACGTCTACGGGCGCGCGGTGGTGCGCGTCAAGGAGCTGATGGAGAGCTTCAAGATCATCCGCTATGTTTTGGACAACATGCCGGAGGGCCCGCTGGAGGCCAAATTCCCGCGCAAAGTCCCGGCGGGGGAGGCCATCAGCCGCTATGAGGCCCCCCGGGGCGAGGATGTCCATTACGTCAAGGGCAACGGCACCGACAAACCGGAGCGTGTCAAGGTGCGCGCCCCCACGCTGGCCAACTCCGCCTCCGTGGCGCTGATGCTCCAGGGCGGCTTTCTGGCCGACGTGCCCATCGTCATCGCGGCCATCGACCCCTGCTTCTCCTGCACGGACAGAATGGTGTCGGTACAGGATGTCCGCGGCGGACAGGAGGGCGTGATGGACTGGGAGAGCCTGAGGCGGTATTCCATCGACTGGTATCGTGATCAGGGCATCGGGTTCGATAACCGTTAGGTATGTTCTAAAACCACGTCATTGCGAGGCGGCCGTCTTTGCCGCCGTGGCAATCTAGTCGTTTTGGTCTTTCTGGATTGCTTCGCTTCGCTCGCAATGACAATATAAGGATGTAATCCATATGTCAATCTTCTATATCCTCATATTTCCGGGGCTCCTTTTTTTGATTGTCTACGCGCTGGCGCTGCAATTTGTGGACAGAAAAGTATACGCCCGCCTGCAAAACCGCAAAGGGCCGCCCTGGTTTCAGCCGCTGGCCGACTTTATCAAGCTGCTCGGCAAAGAGACCATCGTGCCGGATGAGGCCAATCCCACGCTGTTCAAGGCGCTGCCGGTTATCGCGCTGGCCGCCGCGGTCACGGCCTTCCTCTATGTGCCGGTGTGGGGGACAAAGTCGCTGTTTCCCTTTCCGGGGGACGCCGTCGTGGTGCTGTACCTGCTGACGCTCCTGCCGCTGTCTTTTTTCCTGGCCGGGTGGAACTCCTCGTCCATGTACGCCACCATCGGTTCGCAGCGGGTTTTAACGCAGCTGTTCGCCTATGAGGTGCCGCTGTTCATGACTATTCTGGGCGCGGCGATGCTCTCCGGCAGCTGGTCGTTCAGCGGAATTGCGGAGTTCTACGCGGGCCGCCCGGTGCTGGCTTTGTTGAATCTGCCGGGGCTGGCCGTGGCTGTCTTGGCGGCGCAGGGCAAGCTGGAGCGCGTGCCCTTTGACACGCCGGACGCCGAGACTGAGATCGTGGCCGGCGCGTTTACCGAATATGGCGGCAGGCTGTACGCTTTTTTCAAGCTGTCCGTGGACATCGAGACGGTGGTGCTTTTGGCGGTGATCGGGGCCGTGTTTTTGCCGTTCTTCCCGGCAAACCCGGCGCTGGGCTTCCTAGTCTTTGTTGTCAAAACTTTGGCGGTTCTCCTGGTGCTCACGGTGATCAAGACCGTGACCGCCCGCCTGCGCATCGAGCAGATGGTGCGTTTCTGCTGGATGGTGATGATGCCGCTGGCGCTCTTCCAGCTGGTGATCGATTTAGCGGCAAAGGGGTGGATAGTATGAGCAAGGCGCACCAGCGCGCAGGCAAAATTTTGCCCCAGGCCGTGCGGACTTTATTCAAAAAGCCAGCTACGGAGGCATATCCTGCGCAGGGCGGGGCCACAATCCCCGAGACCCGGGGCAAGCTGATCTTTGACGCCTCGAAGTGCATCGGCTGTAAGATGTGCGTCCGCGACTGCCCCACGGGGGCCATCGATATCCAAAAGGTGGGGGATAAGCAGTTCAAGGCCATTTTGCAGATGGATCACTGTGTCTTCTGCAGCCAGTGCGTGGACACCTGCCCCAAGTTCGCGCTGACCGCCGGCCCGGAGTTCGAGTTGGCGGGCCTCAGCCGCGGGGGAATGAAGGCGGATATCGGACAGTTAACAGTTAACAACGAACAGTTAACAGGTAAGAATGAAGAATGATATAAAGGCGGCTTTATCCGAGGCCCTCGCGGACGCAAAGCGCGTGGCCGTTCTCGGCTGCGGGTCGGTTCTGGCGGGCGACGACGCGGCGGGTATGCGCGTGGCGGAGCGTCTGACGGAGCTTGGCGCCGCTGCCCCGCGCGGGGATGTGCGGGTCTATTGCGGGAGCACCGCGCCGGAGAATTTTTCCGGGGAAATCAAGCGCTTTGGGCCGGATGTGCTGCTGGTGATCGACGCCGCCGATATGGGGCTGAGACCCGGCGGGACAGCGCTGATCCCGGTCGAGGAGATCACCGGCGCGTCGTTTTCCACCCACATGCTGCCGCTCCGAATTCTGCTGGACTATCTGCGCGGAGAGTGCGGCTGCCGGGCCTGTCTGCTGGGCATTCAGGGCGGCTGCATGGAATTCGGAAACGGGATGACGCCGCCGGTGAGCGCCGCCGTGGACACGGTGGCCGACATGTTGAGGGAGTTGCTGACAAATGCCGGATAAACGAAAATATATCGCCCTCCTGCGCGGCGTCAACGTGGGCGGCAACAACAAGATCGACATGCGCGCGTTAAAGGCCGCCTTTGAGCGGCGGGGCTTTCAAAGCGTGTACAACGCCATCACGATCCGCAACGCCAATACCGCGAAAAAATTGGCCGAGCTGGCCGGGGCGATTTTATAAAATCACAGGAGGAACCCCTATGTACCAGGTAGAAAAGGATACCATCATCTCAGAGGTGCTCATGAACGCACCGGAGACCATGCCGCTGTTTCAGCAGATCGGGATGCACTGCCTGGGCTGCGCGCTCTCCACGGGGGAGACTGTCGAGGAGGCCTGCCAGGTTCACGGCGTGGATCCGGACGAGTTCATCGAGCAGCTCAATGCGTCTATCTCGGTAAACGCATAATGCAGGGGCCGCCGCCCTGGCGGCCCGTTCTTATTTTTTGCATAAAATGAGCGTACAATATGAAATCAATCACACTGTCGCCCCGGCTCATGGCGGTTGCGGAGCTTGTTCCGGCGGGCGCGAAATTAGCGGATATCGGCACGGATCACGGCCTCTTGCCGGCGTTTCTGCTCCAGCAAGGCAAAATCGAATCTGCCTATGCCTCAGACATCCGGCCCGGCCCGCTGGCGCGCGCCGTCCGCACTGCCCGTGTGGCCGGTGTTCTTGGCAAAATCCGATTTGACCTGGCCGACGGCCTCAGCGGGCTGCGCCCTTTTGAGGCCGACTGTATTGTCATTGCGGGCATGGGCGGTGAGACGATTGCGGAAATTTTGACGCAATCAGTTGACATAATATCAAAAATGGTTGACATAAATATAAAATCAGTTAACATAATTATTCAACCCATGACAAAAGCCGAAAAATTGCGGGAGGCGCTGGGGCCGCTGGGCCTCACGATCAAAACGGAGCGGCTGGTTTTGGACAGGGAAAAGATTTACCCCATCCTGGTCTGCGCGCGCCTCCCTGTGGGGCGCGACGCCGTCCCCACCGCGCCGTTCACGCCTGCCGAATTGCTCATGGGCCAGTGGGAATTGATCTCGGGCGATCCGCTTTTTCCCCGGTACCTGGAGCTTCAGATCGCCCGTCAACGGAAGGCGCGAAAGAGTATTGATGAATTATTGGAGATGCAAAGGAGAATCAGCCATGCCGGCAGTCAATGAGATCAGCAAGTATTTCGATTCGATTGTGCCTTACAGTACCAAAATGGACTTTGACAACGTGGGATTCCTGGCGGGCAGGGGGGAGACGGCGGTTTACCGCGTCCTCTGCGCCCTGGACATCACCGAGGCGGTCATCGCGGAGGCGGCGGCACTGGGCGCAGAGCTCATCGTCTCCCATCACCCGCTGATCTATCAGCCGCAGAAGTCCGTGACGGACGGGAGTTGGACTGGGCGCAGACTCTTGGCCCTGCTGTCTCATAATCTTTCGGCCGTCTGCCTGCACACGAACCTGGATCGGGCCGAGGGCGGCGTAAACGACGCTCTGGCCGCCGCGCTGGGGCTGCGTGTCTCCGACCCCTTGGACGATGACCCGCGCAGTCAGGACTATTATATGGGCCGTGTGGGCGCCCTGGAAGAGCCCTGTACATTTGGCGAATTCCTGCCCCGGGTCAAGGCCGCGCTCAAGGCCAACGGCCTGCGCTATGTGGACGCCGGGCGCGCCGTCTCCCGCGTCGCCGTGGGCGGGGGTACCTGCGGAAGCATGCTGAATCTCGCGCTGGAAAAGGACTGCGATACCTTTGTAACGGCGGACATAAAGCACAGCCAGTTCCTCGAGGCGCAGGAACTGGGCTTAAACCTTGTTGACGCCGGACACTTTCCGACGGAGAATATGGTTGTGCCGCGGTTGAGGGAGATGCTGCTGGCGGGTTTCCCGGAGCTGGATGTGCGGCTGTCGGCGGTGAGCAAGCAACCGGAGGGGTATTGCTGAGGAATAGTTTGGATGAGACACAATACACTGAGAACAGTCTTATGGGCCGCATTTGCTCTCTATGTCCTGACGCTGGTCTACCTGCTGTTTTTGTCCCCCGCGTTCGGGCGGACGACGGCTGACTTTGTAAACCAGGGGACTTACCTGAGCCGGCTGAGGGACTTCATCCGTTGGAGGAGCAACTTTGTCCCGTTTCGGACGATCGCGGGTTACATACGCGGCATCGGGATTGGTTTCTCCCTGCGGCTCGCCGCCATCAATCTGCTGGGCAATCTCGCCGCTTTCACGCCTATGGGATTTTTCCTGCCGGTTCTCTTCAAGAGCCTGCGCAGGTTTCTCAAATTTTTCCTCCTGCTGCTCGGTATGCTGGTGCTTGTCGAGGTGTCGCAGCTGCTTTTGCTGGTCGGCAGCTGCGACATTGACGACATCATCCTCAACGCCGCCGGAGCCGCCGCCGTGTGGTGGCTATTCAAGATACCGCCGCTGAGGCGGCGGGTGGAGAAGATGTGAGGGAGGGTATTCTGCGCCATAGGATTTCAAAAAAGCGCCGTCGGCGCTTTTTTGACGTATATTCCACAGCTTGCCCCCATAGAGTTTATCAGATACCGTGTCCCTGCGCAGACGGGGCGGTGTACAATACGTGAGGGGGAATATCTCGTGGCGGAACGGAATATATACGAGGACATCGCGCTGCGCACGGACGGGGACATCTATGTGGGCGTCGTCGGCCCGGTGCGGACGGGCAAATCCACGTTCATCAAGCGCTTTATGGATACGCTGGTTATCCCGAATATTCAAAACGTCTATATGCGCGAGCGGGCGCGGGATGAGCTGCCCCAGTCCGGCAGCGGGCGCACCATCATGACGGCGGAGCCAAAGTTTGTGCCGGAGGAGGCTGTCAGTGTGGAGCTGCCGGACGGCGTGAGTTTTTCCGTGCGCCTGATCGACTGCGTGGGGTACATGGTAAAGAGCGCCCAGGGCCGCTTTGAGGACGGCGAAGAGCGCATGGTGACGACCCCCTGGTTCGACCATGAGGTACCGCTCACCGAGGCCGCCGAGACCGGCACCCGCAAGGTCATCGCGGAGCACAGTACCATCGGGCTGGTGGTGACCACGGACGGCAGCATCTGCGAAATTCCGCGGGAGGAATACACCGAGGCAGAAGAGCGGGTCATTTCTGAGCTCAAGGCCATCGGAAAACCGTTTACCCTCATCCTCAACTGCCAGAAACCCCGCGCTCAGGAGGCGCAAAACCTGGCGAAAGCGCTCAGCGCCAAGTACGGCGTCAGCTGCCGGGCGGTGAACTGTCTGGAACTCGATGAGAGCGAGGTCATCGCGGTACTCTCGGACGTACTCCACGAGTTTCCCATCGGGGAGCTGGGGATTTTCCTGCCCTCCTGGGTGGACGCCCTGCCCCTGGAGCACGAGATCAAGAAAAACCTCTACGCGTCCGTCGCGGCGGCGGCGGAGGGCATGGAGCGGGTCCGGGACGTCTTTGGCGTCATCGGGAGGCTCGGCGGGGGAGAGGACGGGTTGAGCGCGGCGCTCCGGGAGCTCTCTTTGGGGGAGGGCATGGCCCTGGCGGTCATCGAGCTGCCGAGGGATCTGTACTACAAGACCATCAGCGAGCAGAGCGGCTTTGACATCTCCGACGACGGCGACCTTATGGCGCTGCTCACCGAGATGAGCGGGATTAAGCGGGAGTACGACCGCATCCGCGCCGCGCTGGACGATGTGCGGCAGAAGGGCTACGGCGTGGTCATGCCCGCCCAGGACGAGATGCACCTCGAAGAGCCGGAGATCGTCCGCCACGGCGGGCGTTACAGTGTGCGGTTAAAAGCCAGCGCACCGTCGATCCACATGATCAACTGCAACATCGAGACCGAGGTTTCCCCCGCCCTCGGCGGGGAGAAGGCCAGCGAGGAGATCATCAACTTCCTCATCCAGGGTTTCGAGGGGGACGTGTCCCGCATCTGGGAGTCCAACATCTTTGGCAAATCCCTCTATGACATCGCGGGCGAGGGGCTAACGGCAAAAATCAGGCGGATGCCGGACGACGTACAAAGTAAGCTACAGGAGACGCTGCAGCGGATTGTCAATGAGGGCGGCGGAGGACTGATCTGTATTATACTGTGAAGAGACGCGAAAAACCGCCTTTGGAGATTTTCTGAAGGTGGTTTTTGCAGATATTATGGCAAGAGAGAATAGTCAGCGCGGCGGCGTCGACAATTTTCCCGGAAAGGGGGCAAAAGGGCAATTTTTTCATTTGTAACGCAACGGTAATAATAATTGGCTTTACTCCTGGGCAGAATTTGTTATAATGGACATAGCCTGCCAAAGGAGGGATCGCGGAATGGACGATTCGACGCGCCAGTTCAGCATTGTGGACAACAAGACCGAGACCAGGGAGATCCTGTCCGCGGTCTATCGGGCGTTGCTGATCAAGGGCTATAACCCGATCAACCAGATTGTGGGCTATATCCTCTCCGAGGATCCGACTTACATCACAAACTACAACAACGCCCGCGGACTCATCACCCGGCTGGATCGGGATGAACTCCTGCAGGTGCTGGTTTCGAGCTATTTGGAGAAATAGGGGCTGATACCCATATCGGCCCGCGCGTACGGGACGCCGCCCTCGGCGTCCCGCATTTTTTTGTTTTGAACCCCCCCTTGCGCTTTTCCCAAAACCTGTTATAATAATTTGAGACTAGCTCTCAAATTGGAGGGAATCCTGTGCCCGGCTATAACACCGAACAACAAAAACAACTCTGGGCCTGTCTCGCGCGGAATACGGACACGCCCCTGACTGTCGAGGAGCTTCTGGATCGCATCCGGATTGAAAACGGGCAAGCTCTCGGAAAAAGCACGGTCTTTCGCCTCATGACCAAATGGGTGGAGGAGGGGCGCGTGCTGCGCACGGTCAGCGGCCGCGGGCGACGCTTTGTCTATCAGCTGGCGGGTTGCGGGAATCTGCCGCCGCATCTGCATCTCAAGTGTGTGGACTGCGGAAAATTGATCCACCTGGACAGCGCGGAGTCCGAGGCGCTGCTGGGGCGTATCCGGCAAAAAAGCGGCTTTCAGATCGACGAGGAGAGCACGGTGCTGCTGGGGCGGTGCAATTCACACAAAAACAGGTAGGGGCGACCGCCTCGGTCGCCCGCGGGACGTCGAGGGCGACGTCCCCTACAATTGGAGAACCCATATGAGAAAAAAACTCCTGCCCCTTTTGTTGTCGGTTCTGCTCCTGTGTGGCTGCGCCCCGATTGCGCCGACACCGAGGCCCGGAGCCCTCACGGTAGTCTGTGCCGCCTTTCCCGAATACTGCTGGGCGCGGGCGGTCGTGGGGGACGCGTCTGAAGTTGACATAACACTGCTCATGAACAACGGTGTGGACGCCCACAGCTACCAGCCCTCCGTCCAGGACATCGTGGCCGCCGCGCGCTGCGATCTGCTGGTGTATAACGGCGGTTCCTCGGAGGCTTGGCTCGCCGACACCGCCGCCCAGTACCGGACAGGAAAGGCGACCGTCCGCCTCATGGAGGTGCTCAGCGGCCGCCTGCTCATGGAGGAGCGCGGCAGTGTGCTCCAGGCGGACAGCGCCGAAGACGCCCCGGAGGTTGACGAACATGTGTGGCTCTCTCTGCGAAACGCGCAAATCTGCGTGACCGCCCTGGGTGACGCCCTGTCTGCCCTGGATCCGGGCCATGCGGATCAATACGTCCAAAACGCGGCGGCTTACAACAAATTGCTGGATGCCTTGGACGGGGACTTTTCCCGCGCGATAGAGGGCGCGGCAGCGCGGGAACTCGTCTTTGCCGACCGCTTTCCGTTTCTGTATCTGCTGAACGACTACGGTATCGCCCACACGGCGGCCTTTCCCGGCTGCTCGGCGGAGAGCGAGGCGAGCTTTTCCACCGTTATCGGCCTGACCGAGCGGCTGAACACCCTGAATCTGTCCGCCGTGCTGGTGATGGAGGGCTCAAACGACGCTCTGGCGCGGGCCATTATCGAGGGCTCGGACGACCCGGCGCGGGAGATTCTCGTCCTGAACTCCATGCAGTCCGTGACGAAAAAAGCGTTGGCCACGGGGGCGAACTATCTGGACATCATGCGGGAGAATCTCGCCGTATTAAAACAAGTGATGGGGGTGGTGGAACTTGCCGCAGATCAGGGCTGAGGGCCTGTATGTGGGCTATGAGGGCCGCACGGTGGCCCGGGACATCAACTTTCATGTCGAGCCCGGGGACTATCTGGCCATTTTGGGGAAAAACGGCGCGGGCAAGACCACGCTGCTCAAGACACTTCTGGGGCTTCAGCCTCCGCTAAAGGGGCATGTGGACTACGGCGGCGCGCCCATCCGGGGACAGGTGGGCTATCTGTCCCAGGGGCTGGAGATCCAGTCCGACTTCCCCGCGAAGGTCAAAGAGATCGTGCTGTCCGGCTTCGTTGCGAAAAGCGGTTTTAGACCCTTTTACAGCGCGGAGGAGAAAAATTTTGCCCAGGATATCCTGAACCGCCTGGGGATGGGGGAGCTCATCCGACAGCGTTTTTCCCGGCTCTCCGGCGGGCAGCAGCGGCGGGTACTGCTGGCACGGGCTCTGTGCGCCGCCCGGCGCCTGCTCATCTTGGATGAGCCGATCGCGGGCCTCGACCGCGTGGCGGCGGCGGAGCTCTACCGGCTCCTCCAGCGGATCAACAGTGCGGGCGTCAGCGTCATCGTCGTGACTCACGACACCGCCGCCGCCCTCCTCTGGGCCTCCCACATCCTCTATCTGGGGGAGGACGGGGCCGTGTTCGGCACGAAAGAGGCGTTTGCCCGGAGCGACGCCGCGAAAGTGTATTTGGGGGATGAATGCGATGAATGAACTTGCAACCTATTTCAATTACCCCTTCGTGCGTTACGCCCTGATCGTGGTCGTGCTCATCGCGCTCGCCGCTTCACTGCTGGGAGTGACGCTGGTGCTGAAGCG
>WQUU01000248.1 GCA_009781925.1 Bacillota bacterium
ATGGCGAAACTGCCGGAGCTGAGTTTTATCACCGTCAATGTTTACGGTAGCAGGGCGGAAGTGATCGTGCGCGAGAGAACCCCGGCCCCGGCGATCATTGACGACAATGCGGCGGCGAATGTCGTCGCGGGCAAGGCCGGAATGATTACCGAAGTGCGGGCCTACCGGGGCGTCGCGGCGGTCAGCCCCGGACAGACGGTTTTGCCGGGGGAATGCCTGATTTCAGGAACCGCGCCCAGTTTTCGCGGGTTCCGCGCGGAGCACGCCCAAGGGGATGTCATAGCCCGCACCTGGGTGGAGCGCACCGCCGCCGCGCCCCTCATAGAACTGCAAAAGCAGCCCACGGGCCGGGAGACCACCCGGACAGCCCTAATTTTCGGCAAAACGCGCATAAATTTTTACGGCGGGGCTAGAATTCCCTATGCCGATTGTGATAAAATAATAAATACGGCCGCTCTGGCCATCCCGGGCATCTTTACGCTGCCGGTCAGCGTGGTGCGGGAGCGCTATGCGGAATATACGCTCACGCCTCTGCGGCTGGACGAACAACAGGTGGGGGACGATCTCGAACGGCAGCTCTTAGACGGGCTTCGCGCGGAGCTGCCGGCCGGAGGCGAAGTCGTGTCGTACAGCTTTACCTGCCTGACAAAGGGCGACGCCGTCTACGTGACCATGCGCGCCGAATGCCTGGAGAATATCGCGGTGGAGCAGCCTTTTACGCAGGCGGACTATGCGGCGATCGAGCGGCAGAACGCGGTACAAAATACACCAGAACCGACGCCGTGAAAGGAATGAATACCCATGATAGAGCGCACCATGCAAGTAGACCGGATGGAGCACGTCATCAGCGTGTTCGGCTCCTTTGACCAGAACCTGCGCATCATCGAGAACGAGTTGGGCGTTAAGGTCACGGATCGGGACTCCGAGCTCAAAATCAGCGGCGAGGAGGAGGCCGTCTCCCACGCGGAAAAAGCCATAGAGGGACTTCTGACCCTGGCCGCGCGGGGAGAGACCATCGACGCCCAGAATGTCCGCTACATCCTCAAACTGGTGTCGGAGGGCAGGGAGGGGAAGATCAATGAGCTGGCGAAGGACGTCATCTGCGTCACCACGAAGGGGAAGCCGGTCAAGGCCAAGACCTTGGGGCAGAAGACCTATGTGGACGCCATTGCCAAACATACAATCACTTTGGGGATCGGCCCCGCCGGCACCGGAAAGACTTACCTCGCCGTGGCCTCCGCCGTGGCTGCTTTCCGCGAAAAGCAGGTTAACCGCATCATCCTGCCCCGCCCCGCCGTGGAGGCGGGGGAGCGCCTGGGCTTCCTGCCCGGAGACCTGCAAAGCAAGGTTGACCCCTACCTGCGCCCGCTGTACGACGCCCTCTTTGACATGCTGGGCAGCGAGACCTACTATAAATATCTGGAGCGGGGCAACATCGAAGTCGCGCCCCTGGCCTACATGCGCGGCCGGACGCTGGATGACAGTTTTATCATCCTGGACGAGGCGCAGAACACCTCCAGAGAGCAGATGAAGATGTTTTTAACGCGTCTGGGTTTCGGCTCCAAGGCCATCATTACCGGCGACGTGACCCAGATCGACCTGCCGACGGACAAGATCTCCGGGTTAAAGGACGCCGTGCGCGTGCTGGAGGGCATCGACGACATCGCCATTGTGAGGCTCACCGCGGCGGACGTGGTGCGCCATGTGCTGGTGCAAAAGATTATCGACGCCTACGAGAAGCACGAGAAGGCCGCGCAGACACCGGCCCGCAAGCCGGCCCCGCCCTATAAAGCCCACGCCCTGAACGCACACGGCAGACGCCCATGAAACATCGTATTTTGATTTCCCGAGAAAAGCGGGGGCTGGGCCTGCCGAACGCCGCGAACCTGATCAAGAGGGCGGCCCAAGTGGCGTTGGAAGCCGAGAGGGTGGACAGCCCCTGCGAGATCAGTGTTCTGCTCACGGACGACGGGGGTATCCGCGCGCTCAACCGCGCGTTTCGCGGCGCAGACGCGCCCACAGACGTACTGAGCTTTCCGCTGCATGAGAGAGACCCGGAGACCGGCGAAGTATTTCTGGGAGACATGGCGCTCAATATCCCCCGCTGCATCGCCCAGGGGGAGGAGTACGGCCACGGTTCGGAGCGGGAAGTGCAGTACCTCACTGTCCACAGCGTTCTGCATTTGTTGGGCTACGACCACGTGGATGAGGCTGAGGACAAAAAGCGGATGCGAGACAGGGAAAATAAAATAATAAAGATGATTGCTGATATAAAATAATAATAAGAATTGAAACTAATTATTTTAAGGAATATTTACAAATGAGTATCATTACTAAAAATGTGATGGTCGCGCTTGTGGGGCGCCCCAATGTGGGGAAGTCCACGCTGCTCAACCGGTTTCTGGGCGAAAAAGTGGCCATTGTCAGCAATAAGCCCCAGACGACCCGTAACCGTATCACCGCCGTATTGAACCGGGGAGACACGCAGTTTGTCTTTTTGGACACGCCGGGGATACACCGGGCGCGGACGCGGCTGGGGGAGTATATGGTCAAGGTGGCGCGGGAGAGCGTGGGCGAGGTGGACGCCACCGTGCTGCTGGCGGAGCCGGTGGCAAACATCGGCCCCCCGGAATGGGAGCTGATCAACCGGTTGAAAGAGACGCGGCAACCCGCGGTGCTGGCTATCAACAAGATCGACACGGTGGAAAAACCGGCGCTCCTGGAGATCATGGCCCTGTACGCCGCCGCGCACAGCTTTGACGCCATCGTCCCCATCTCCGCTCTCAACGGGGACGGGGTGGGGGAGCTCCTCAATTGCCTCGGCAAGTACACCCTGGAGGGGCCCCAGCTCTTCCCGGACGGCATGATCTCCGACCAGCCGGAAAAGCAGGTCTGCGCCGAGATCGTGCGCGAGAAACTCCTGCTCTGCCTGGACGCGGAGGTGCCTCACGGCACGGCGGTGGAGGTCACAAAATTTTCGGAGCGGGACAGCGGCGTGATCGACCTGGACGTGACGATCTATTGTGAAAAGCAGAGTCATAAGGGTATGATCATCGGAAAGAACGGGCAGATGCTCAAAAAAATCGGCGAGCTGGCCAGGGTGGACATCGAGACCTTTCTGGGCGCGAAGGTGTTTTTGCAGACCTGGGTAAAGGTCAAGGAGCGCTGGCGGGACAGTATGGGGCAACTGCGGAACTTTGGGTATACGGAGTAGGGCGCGCCGCCTCCAGAAAACGCCCTCGGCGCGCCGGGAACATTATCCGAAGGTGGTGTACCGGGAGCATGGTCCGAAAGTGGCGCGCCGAGGTCATTTTGGAGACGGCACGCCGAGGGCGTCGCGCCCTACAAATACGCCT
Source organism: Bacillota bacterium (assembly GCA_009781925.1). Taxonomy (GTDB): domain Bacteria; phylum Bacillota; class Clostridia; order Oscillospirales; family Oscillospiraceae; genus WQUU01. The sequence continues at coordinate 3,357 of WQUU01000248.1, forward strand.
ATATTCATTCAAATCCGAGGTGTATGTTCTATGAAGGATTTGCCTGTTAGGAAGCATCCACGTTTGAAAGGCTATGATTATAATCAAAATGGCGCGTATTTCATCACATTCTGCATCAAAGACAGGCATGAGATGCTAGGAAGGATTGTAGGGCGCGACGCCCTCGGCGCGCCGTTTTCAG
>WQUU01000249.1 GCA_009781925.1 Bacillota bacterium
CTGGGGAGACTGAATACCGTCGTCATCATCCATGGCAAGGGCACGGGGGCCCTGCGTACGGCGGTGCAGCAGAGCCTGAAACGCAACCCACAAGTCAAAAATTTCCGGCTGGGGCGCTACGGAGAGGGCGAAACCGGCGTTACCGTTGTGGAACTGAAATAAAACTTCGAACAGGGTGGAGGCTTTCCTGTGCATATCACTGAATTCCGTTTTGCCCGTTGACGCTTTGACAAATTTTTGATAAAATGATTAAAGAAATATGAAATGATTCTTTCATCCGTGTGATCCAATTTGATAGAGAAGAGGGGTGGCAGCATGGTCATCAAAGAAGTAATGATCAACAACCAAGTTGGGCTTCACGCCAGGCCGGCGACATTTTTCATACAGAAGGCGAACGAGTTTCGGAGCAGCATCTGGATTGAAAAGGACGAGCGCCGTGTCAATGCGAAGAGTCTTCTGGGCGTGCTCTCGCTTGGCATCGTGAAGGGCACCGAAATCCGTATCATCGCGGACGGCGATGACGAGAACGACGCCATCAGCACACTGGAAGCCCTCATCAATTCCGATTTCTCGGAATAAGCGCATCGCACGCAACCAAAAATCCCCGCCAACCGGCGGGGATTTTTGATGGGCGCGCGCGAGGTTGTATTTGGCGGGGCGGGTGTGGTATAATCATAAAATAATCCCTCCCCCGGAGGAGCCCCCATGAACATCACCGAGCTCCGCGAAAAATCGAACAAGCTGCCGTTGCTGCCCGGCGTATACATCATGCTGGACAAGAGCGGCGAGGTGCTCTATGTCGGCAAGGCAAAGGCCCTTAAAAACCGCGTGTCCAGCTACTTCCGGGGCGAGCATGAGGGCAAAACCCATGCCCTGGTGTCGAAGATCGCCGACTTCAACGTCATCGTCGCCGCCTCCGAGTTTGAGGCGCTGGTGTTGGAGAACTCCCTCATCAAGCGGCACAAACCCCACTACAACATCCTGCTCAAAGATGACAAATCCTACCCCTTTTTGCGCCTGGACGTGAGGAGCGGCTACCCCCGCTTCTCTCTGGCCAACAGAACCGCCAAGGACGAGGCCCGCTATTTCGGCCCCTACGGCGGACGTTCCGCCAGCAGGGACATCATCGAAACCCTTGTCAAAGCGCTGAAACTGCCGAACTGTTCCCGGCGCTTCCCCCGGGATATCGGCAAAGAGCGGCCCTGTCTCAACTACCACTTGGGTCACTGTTTCGGCTGGTGCCGGGAGGAGGGGCATCAGGAGGAGTACTCCGCCCGGATCAGGCAGGCGGTGATGATTTTGGAGGGGCAGACGGATGAGCTTTTGGCCGGCCTGGAGCGCCAGATGACCGAGGCGGCGGAGGCGCTGCAATTCGAGCGGGCCGCCGAACTCCGTGACCGCCTCCGCAGTGTGGAGACGCTCAAAAACCGCCAGATGGTCATCGCCGCCGCGCGCGCGGACACGGATGCCATAGGTTTCTGCCGGGACGCAAAGTGCTGCTTCACCGTGCTGCACTACACGGACGGCGCCCTCTCCGGCAAGGACACCGAGTTCATAGACGAGCCCATCGAAGACGACGCGGAGGTTATTTCCTCGCTCCTGCGCCAATACTACTTGCTCAGAGGCGCCTGGCCAAAGACGGTTCTGCTCCCCATGGAGATCGAGGATCGGGAACCGCTGGAGCGGCTGCTGTCCGAGGCCGCCGGCAGCAGAGTTTATTTGGAGGCGCCTCAGCGGGGCGACCGCAGGCGTCTGCTGGAGGCCGCCATGGTCAACGCCAAAGAGGAATGCCTGCGCGAGACGGACGCCTATCAGCGCCGATTAAAAACGTTGGAATGGCTGCAAAAAACGCTGAATCTGCCCAAAGAGCCGAGCCGCATCGAGGCATTTGACATCTCCAATACCGGAAATTTCGGTATCGTCGCGGCCATGACCGTCTTTGTCCGGGGCAAGCCCCTCAAGCGGGACTATCGCAAGTTCAAAGTCGGAAAAGGCTCGGATGAGCCCGTGACCCAGGACGACTACGCCGCCATGTACGAGGTCGTATTCCGCCGTTTTAAGCGCTATGCCGAAGGGGACGAAAAATTTGGCGCACTGCCGGATCTGCTGCTCATCGACGGCGGCGCGACCCATGCGGGTGTGGCCGAGGCCGCGCTGAACGAGCTGGGCCTGGAAGTACCGATATTCGGCATGGTGAAAGACGACCGCCACCGCACCCGCGCGCTGATCACCGCGGGGGGCGAGGAGATTGGCATCTCGTCAAATCCGGCGGTATTCGCCTTCATCGGCACAATCCAGGAGGAGACGCACCGCTTCGCCATTGAGTACCACCGCAGTCTGCGCTCGGCGGCCATCGGCTCGACGCTGGATGACATCCCCGGCGTGGGGGAGAAGCGGAGAGATGAGCTGCTGAGGGCGTTTAAGACGGTGAGAGCCGTGAAGGGCGCGCGCTTTGAGGAGCTGGCTGCCGTAGTGCCGAAAAACACGGCAAAGGCGGTCTGGGAGTGGTTTCACGGGGGAGAAGAGTAAGGGCGACCCCGACGCGCCGGAGATCAAGGGCGACCACCCCGGCCTACGTAGGGCGCGACGCCCTCGGCGCGCCGAAGAGGAACCACACCCCGTCAGCGCAAAGGGCGCGCTGCCACCCCTCTCGAGAGGGGAATAGGGGCAAGAGCATTTGTAGGGCGCGGTGACTCCGACGCGCCGAAGGAGGTACCCCATGCGCATCATCACCGGCCTCGCACGGGGCCGCAAACTCAAAGAACCCAAGGGTCAGGCCATCCGCCCTACGGCGGATATGGTCAAAGAGGCCATCTTCAATATCGTCCAGTTCGACGTCGCGGGCCGGCGCGTCCTCGACCTCTGCGCCGGGACGGGGCAGCTGGGGATCGAGGCCCTCAGCCGTGGCGCGGCGAGCTGCGCCTTCGTGGACGAGAGCCGGGAGGCTTATGCGCTGATCAAGGAAAATCTGAGGCTGAGCGGGCTTGCGGGCGGCGACGTCATACAGGCGGAGGCCCTGGGGTATTTGGGGCGTTGCGAGGCTCTGGGGTTTCCGGGGCGGGAGGAGCGCTTTGATCTCATTTTTCTCGATCCCCCGTACGGTACGGAGCTGTTGGAAAAGGCCCTTTTGCGGATATTCCAATTTGACATTTTGGCGGATGGTGGTATAATTATCTGCGAGAGCGGGCGGGAGGAGCGGCTGCCCGACGCGAAAGCGCCCTATGTCCGCAAGCGGGACTATGGCTACGGCAAAACCAAACTCACGGTCTACACCAGAGAGGGAGCGTCCGCCGATGATCACAGCGATCTACCCCGGCAGTTTTGACCCCATTACCCTGGGGCACCTGAACATCATCCGGCGGGCGGCGAAGCTCTTCGACTAGGTGGTGGTCTGCGTCATGGTCAACGCCGGGAAGAATCCGATGTTCAGCCTCACCGAGCGCGTGGACTTTATCGCGCGGGTGACGGCCCGCTTCCCCAACGTCCGGGCGGACAGCGCGAACATGCTTTTGGCGGAGTACGCCAAAAA
>WQUU01000250.1 GCA_009781925.1 Bacillota bacterium
CGCGCCGGACAACGCGACCAATCAGGCGGTCGCCTGGAGCAGCAGCAACACGGCGATTGCCGCGGTTGACGCGAACGGGAAAGTTACGGCGGTCGCGCCCGGCGCGGCGACGATCACGGTCACGACGGCGGACGGCGGCAAGACGGCCGCCTGCGCGGTCAAGGTCAGCGTTCCCGTCACCGGCGTGGCGTTGAACAAGACCGCCGCTTCGCTGACCGTCGGAACCACCGACACCCTGACCGCGACGATTGCGCCGGACAACGCGACCAATAAAACCATTGCGTGGTCATCGAGTGACGCCGCCGTGGCCGCGGTTGACGCGAGCGGCAAAATAACAGCGCTTACGCCCGGCGCGGCGACGATCACGGTCACGACGGCGGACGGCGGCAAGACGGCGTCCTGCGCGGTCACGGTGATACGGGTTTACACCATCACCGTGACGGCGGGAACAGGCGGCGCTGTCTATGGCGGAGGGAAATTCAATGCCGGCGCTTCGGTCACGCTGACCGCGGTGCCAAGAAACGGCGATGTTTTTGACGGCTGGTATGAGAACAGGGTGAAAGTCTCCGGCGCGGGCGCCGTCTACACGTTTACCGCCGCCGCTGACCGGGCATTGGAAGCGCGGTTTGCCTATAAAAATCCCTACAGCGACGTCTCCGCCTCCGACTGGTTCTATACCGATGTGCAGTACGCCACGGAGGTCAATTTGATGAACGGTACGGGCGGCAATCTGTTCGAACCAAACGAGCCCATCACCCGCGCTATGATGGCCACGGTGCTGTGGCGCATGGCGGGCAGCCCCGCGCTGGGCGATCCGAGCGGGTTCACCGATGTCCCGGCGAAACAGTGGTATACAGCCGCTGTGTCCTGGGCAGCGGCCAACAATATCGTCTTTGGCTATGGCAACAAACTGTTCGGGCCGAACGATCTCTGCACACGGCAAGACATGGCCGTCATATTCTCCCGGTATATTGTACTAAAGAGAATCGCGCTGCCTGCCGGCGCGCCCAAGACATTCGGCGACGCGGCGGATATTTCGGGCTATGCGAAATCGGCGGTGGATCAACTAACGGCGGCGGGCATTCTCCTTGGAAGGCCGAACAATTCGTTTGATCCGGCGGGCACGGCCACCCGCGCCGAGGCCGCGGCGGTGCTGCATCGGTTCTCGGAGGCGATCAAGTAGCATAATTGAAATATAGGGAGTGCCCAAAAGCGGCAAAAATTTGATAGGGCGCGGCGCGTCAAAAACGCCGCGCCCTTGACCTTTTTCACATATGCCGAACCATATCCCGTTTCAGCCGCGAAATGATCCGCTTCTCCAGGCGGCTGATGTAGCTCTGGGAGATACCCATGTGATCCGCCACCTCTTTTTGTGTGTACTCGTCGTTCCCCGCGAGGCCGAAGCGCATGACGATGATACGTTTTTCCCGGCTGTCCAGGCGCTCGATGGCCTCCATGAGGAGCTGGCGATCCACATCGTCCTCCATGGGGCGGCAGACCTCGTCCTCCTCTGTGCCCAAAATGTCGGAGAGCAACAATTCGTTGCCGTCCCAGTCGGTGTTGAGGGGCTCGTCAAAGCTGACCTCCGTGCGCTGTGAGCCGATTTTCCGCAGGTGCATGAGGATCTCGTTCTCGATACAGCGGGAGGCGTAGGTGGCGAGCTTGATGTTTTTCGAGGATTTGAAGGTGCCCACAGCCTTGATGAGGCCGATGGTGCCGATGGAGATCAAATCCTCCAGTCCCACGCCGGTGTTCTCAAAGCGCCGTGCGATATACACCACCAGGCGCAGATTGTGCTCGATGAGCCGCTGCTTGGCCTGTTTGTCGCCGCTCTCCAGGGCGGCGATGGTTTTTTCCTCCTCCTCCCGCACCAGAGGCGCGGGCAGGGTGTCGCTGCCGCCGATGTAGTGGATGGTCGGCGTGGGTTCGAGCCCGATCCTCGTCAAGATCCGCCGGGCCGCCAAATTTAGGCGCAGCCGCAGCAGGTAAAATTTATCGTTGTGTTTGGACATGTGCAATTCACCCCCCTTGTTCCTATGCGAATTGTAGGGAACGGATTTATCCGTTCCGCAATATGAAACCGTCGGAGACAATATGAAACCGCCGGAACGGATAAATCCGTTCCCTACAGCACTGCCTCATATTCCCCGGCCTCGCTGAGCCGCGTGGGGGAGAGGGCGATGAGCAGGTCGTCCCGCGCCGCGCCGTCCACCCGCAGGGCGTCCGGCTTGAAGCCCAGGAGCAGACTCCGCTCCACCCCCACGGCGGCATAGGGAATCAGCCGCATGCCCGGGCCCAGCTTCACCAGCATCTCTATGGGACTGAGCGTATCATCCTCCAAGATCTCCCGCATGGGGAGCGGCAGCAGCCGCAGCGCCGTTTCCCGCTCCGCGATGAGGACGCCGCAGCCCGTGAGCGGGTCGTGCAGCTCGTTGCCCGTATCCGCCAGAGCCCGGAACTTGACGCTTTTCCCCCGATACTCGGCCTCGATCTCGTTTAAGACCCGCTCCGCGCGCTTGCTGATACGCCGAAAGACGACGCTCAGCACGGCGTAAGCCAACGCGAAGGAGAGGATCAACACCTTGAGGGAGACGGAGAGATATACGCCCCCCAATATGGGTTTTCCAGCCAGCAGCGAGGCCGCGAACACCGCCCCGCCAAAGGCCGCGCTCACCAAAAAGAACGAGACTGTCACGCGGAGAAAGCGTTTCTCTCCGCCGAAGGCGATGAGGCACAGCAATGTGCCCAGGGCCAGTTTTAGCGGCGCGAAGTTTAGGAAACTGAGCGGCGGCAGGGCGCAGAGCACGGCATAGCCCGCCCCCGCGATGGCCGAGAGGGCGTATCGCCCGCGCCGGGGCATGAGGGAACAGACCTTCGCCGTCGCCAGGAGGATGAAATAGTCGATGATGAGGTTCAGGAGAAAGAGACTGTCTATGTAGATGACGTCCATGTCCTAGAGGATAGCACAGCGGACAGGCGAAGTCTGTCAAAGAGGGGACAGGGGGCGGGGGAAATTTACGGATAAACCATGCGCGAAGCGGTTGACATTTGGACAGCTGTAGTATATACTATGGATATACGCATATGCGATAAGGTGAGAGGTGACCGATTATGATAACCACAATTCAAAAATGGGGGAACAGCCAGGGCGTCCGTTTACCCAAAGTGATTTTGGAGGCGGTGTTTCTGGAGGAAAACGATCCGGTGGAGATCGTGGCCGAAAATGATTCCATTATCATCCGAAAGCCTGCCCGCAAGAGAAGGGCGAAGAGAAGCCTTGAGGAGCGGCTGGAGGTATTTTATCAGAAACCAATCGATGAAATTCTCGCGGATGACGATTTATACGCTCCGACAGAAGTAGACTGGGGAAAGCCCGTTGGGAAGGAGGTATGGTAATGCCATATATTCCAAACCAAGGTGACATTCTTATCATGGATTTTGATCCGCAAGCGGGCT
>WQUU01000251.1 GCA_009781925.1 Bacillota bacterium
TTTGTGGGCAAGGGAAACACAGGCGCCACACAGATTTACACTACCATATCAGAGGCTAAAGTCTGGGGCCTGACGGTTAATTATCTTCAGAACCCAGGTTTGGAAACAGGTTCGGTATCTCCATGGACTGACGATGGAAACGCGGGCCCAACAATCAGTACGGACGCCCACAGCGGCCAATACGCTCTGTACACCGCAAGGGCTCATGACTATAACGGCCCCACACAGAATGTAACGAACATCTTCAATAAATACGGCGAAGGTACTTATTATGCCGAGGCATGGGTGAAATTGCCCTCAGGTCAAGCAAATGACACGCTATGTTTCACCGTAGACAGCACGACCGCGAATGGTATCCGCAGCTATGACGACTTTGCGAATAAGGCGATCAGCGCATCCAATGGCTGGGTACAATTTTCCGGCGAGAAGGAAGTCTTGAAGAAGGGCGGCCAAGCTGGGACATATTCGATAGTCAATTTTAAGCTTGACGGAAACGGAACCTCATCTGTTTTGACAGATGACTTTGCTCTGAACCGTGTGCCGCCGTCGTTTACATCAGTTACATCAAGCGGAGGAACTACTTTTGAGGTGGGTGCCGTGTCAGGTAATCTGACAATTAACGGATCGAGCTTCTCACCTGGAATTGCCAAAGTCTATCTTGTCCCGCAATCTGGGACGGACATCCTGCTAACCGGGGGAAAGGCTGCCGACACCACAAGGCAAATTGTCATTCCGCTTAACACGAGTTTACCAGTTGGAGTGTATAAGATCAAAGTAGCCGTTTCGGACATCTCAACCGTCTATAGTAGTATGACCATAACGGTCACCCCAAAGGTCAATTTGTTGGCAAATCCCGGCCTTGAAACTGGATCGGTGTCTCCGTGGACAGACGACGGGAATGCGGGGCCGACAATTAGCTCTGATGCACACAGCGGTCAATATGCGCTGTATACCGCGAGAGCCCATGACTATAACGGCCCCACACAGAACGTCACTGATATTTTCAACAAGTACGGTGAAGGCACTTATTATGCTGAGGCGTGGGCAAAGTTACCAGCAGGCCAAGCAAATGACACGCTGTGCTTCACTGTGGACAGCACAACCACGAATGGTATCCGCAGCTATGATGACTTCGCGGGAAAAGCAATCAGTTCATCCAATGGCTGGGTGCAACTTTCAGGCCAGAAAGAAGTTCTGAAGAAGAGCGGCCAAACTGGGGCATATTCGCTAGTCAATTTTAAGCTTGACGGCAACGGAGCCTCGGCTGTTTTGGCGGACGACTTTGTACTCAGACGCGTCGCTCCATCGTTTACAACGGTAACTTCGAGCGGCGGAACCTCCTTCAAGCAGGGATCTGTATCTGGCACATTAACCATTAACGGCTCAAGTTTCTCGCCGGGCATAGCTAAGGTCTATCTTGTCCCACAATCAGGGGCGGAGATACAGCTGACCGGGACAAAGACGGTTGACACCACAAGCCAAATAATTATTCCCCTGAATGTCAATCTGCCGGCTGGCGTGTATATGGTTAAAGTAGCCGTGGCGGACGTTTCAAGTATTTACCAAAGTTTAACAATAACGGTTAGTTAACGGACAATCAGACTCTGAGTATTTTATGTAATGGCCAGGAGGGCAGTGCCCGCTGAGGCGCTGCCCTCTTCGGAGAATAAGGGACGGATATTAGAAATGTATTTACAAAATTCAATCTTGGACGCAATCGGTAACACACCAATGGTATGCCTTGACCGTATCGTGGAAAAGTACGATATCACCGGGCATATTTTCGCAAAAGCCGAATATTTGAACCCAGGGTTCAGTAAAAAGGATCGTATCGCGCTCTCGATAATTGAGGAAGCTGAACAAAGCGGAAGCCTTGTCAAGGGGCAGGATGTCGTAGAGTTAACTAGCGGCAACACGGGAACCGGGCTGGCGATTGTCTGTGCCGTCAAAGGGTATCATTTTGTCGCGTGTATGTCCAAAGGCAACTCGATGGAGCGCGCGCGTATGATGAGAGCATTGGGTGCAGAAGTAATGCTGATCAATCAGGCGCCCGGGAGTGTGGCTGGTCAGGTTTCCGGCGAGGATTTGGCGCTTGTGGAACTTGCGGCACAGGCAGTGGTCAAAGAAAGGGGTGCCTTTCGTGCGGATCAGTTTAAGCTGTACAGCAACGTCCGGGCCTATGAGCAGAACGTGATAAAGGAAATTTTAGAGCAAACTGGGGGACAGATCGACGCTTTTGCTGATTTTATTGGAACCGGAGGTTCCTTTACGGGTTGCGCGAAAGGCCTAAAAGCCATAAACAAACAGATCCATTGCTACGTAGTTGAACCCGAAACAGCTGCTTACTACGCGAAACCCAAGGAGCGCGAAGCCGCCGGAAAAACTGGCCACAAAATACAGGGCGGAGGGTATTTCATGGATCTACCGCTGCTCTCTGCGGAATGCGTTGACGGCTACCTCACAATTTCGGATGAAGAGGCAACAGAGACTGCCAAAGATCTAGCAAAATATGAAGGCATATTTGCGGGCTTTTCTTCTGGAGCCAATGTGCGCGCCGCTGTTAAGCTCCTTTCCGATCGTGAACGCGGGAAAAATATTTTCGTATTTTTGAATGATAGCGGTTTGAAATATTTGAGCACAGATTTATATGAATAAGGGATTCCTTTATGCGGGAAAAAGTAGGAACAGCTAAAAACAATTCCTATATTCTCATGGGAATTTTGCTCATTTTCTGGGGATCATTTGCGGCTGTAAGCAAATTGGTTCTATCTGACATGGACAGTTACCAGGTTCTTTTCTATATGTTCGGGTTTTCCGCTGTTATTATGACTATACAGGCGTTTGTAAAAGGGAAATGGCGAGAAGTTAAGCAACTTTGTATGAAAGACGTAATGCGACTTTCTCTATATGGATTTATTCAATTTTTGTACTATTTCTTTTATATTTTGGCGCTTAAATTGATCCCATCCGTAGAAGCCTCCATGATTAACTATCTTTTTCCAGTCTTTATTGTATTGTTTTCCGTGCCGATTAACAGAGAAAAGCTTACTTGGATCAAAATAATATCCTCTGTTATCTGCTTTGCCGGTGTTATCATAATCGTTACCGGTGGTAAATTTGGAGACATAAAAATAACAAACCTTGCCGGAGATTTGCTGGCGTTAGGCGCGGCCATATCATGGGGATTGTTTTCAAACCTTGGTAAGAAAAATCAGGTGGATTCATTTATCAGTTATTATATATATACATCTATAAGCTTTTTATTATCTGTATTTTCTATCATTGACTTATCACATTTTATCTTGCCGAATGTTGCGGGGTTGGCAGGCTGTTTATGGCTTGGTTTAAGCAATGTCGTGCTGGCTTTTCCCATTTGGTTTAAGGTATTAAAGCGGTCATCTGCGGCATCAGCGGCGAATCTGGCATTCTTTGCTCCATTTGTAACACTCTTGTTTATTGCTACTCTGACAGGTGAACAAATAACGCTTGCGGCTATCATAGGTATGCTGCTTATTATTGCAGGTAATGTAATCCAGAACCTGGTGTCGATAAGAGGTACCAAACGATAAATATGAAGTGCTAAAAGCACAACTCTTATTGGAGGTCAAAATAATATGAATCACAAAACAACTATTCGGAAAACGTTTGATCAAAACAATGGCATTCTTCGTCTCGTTCCGAACTTCGTGCCGCGACGGTTCTCGAAACCGGGGCGGCGTCTCCGCTTGCACCCGGACGACTATTTTGCGCTCGGTATCCAGCGCGGTGGCATCAAAGAACGCTGGTTCTCCTCGACGATCCCGGCGATGAACGGACCGCTGGCCGCACCAGACGAGGGCATGAGCTACGTCGCCGTCAGCGACGAAGTGAAGGACAAGGTACTATTCCGCGACTTCGTTCAGGAGCTCGGCGCGGACTTGATCGGTGATGAGCTGTACCAAAAATACGGTACGTGGCCGATGTATTCGAAGTTCTTTGACTTTGAGGAACCGCTGTTCCACCACGTCCATCTGACCTTTGAGGCGGCGGCGCGCGTCGGCAAGCTCGGCAAGCCAGAGGCGTATTATTACTCCCCGCAGATGAACAACTACCCCGGAACCTTCCCGCATACCTACTTCGGCTTCTCACCAGACGTGACGAAGGAGGAAGTCAAGGCGCGGCTCCTAGACTACGAGAAACGCGACATCCGCATCACGGAGCTGTCCCGCGCCTATCGTATTGAGTTGGGTACCGGATGGTACACGCCGCCAGGCGTGATCCACGCGCCGGGCTCTTACCTGACCTATGAGCCCCAATGGAACAGTGACGTGAACTCGGTGTATGAGAACATCACATCGGGCGAGATATATCCGTATGATTTTCTTGTGGAAAACTGTCCGGACGACAAAAAATACGACATGGACTACGTCCTCAGCCTCTTGGACTGGGAAAAGAATGTCGATCCCGACTACCGCAAAACATACTTTCGTCCTCCGGTGACCTGTTCCCATTCGGACGAGCGGCACACCGAAAAATGGGTCACCTATGGTAACGACTACATCGCCGCAAAGGAACTGACGGTGCAGCCGGGACAGACCGTGACGGTGTACGATCAGGCGGCGTATGGGTGTATCCTGGTGCAGGGGCACGGCAAGTTGGGTGGTTATGACGCGGAGGCGGCGAGTATGCTGCGCTTCGGTCAGCAGAGCGCAGACGAGTATTTCGTCAGCGAGGGCGCGGCTAAGCGCGGCGTCGTCATCGAGAACCACAGTAAGTGGGAACCGCTGGTGATGCTCAAGCACTTTGCGAACAACAACCCTGATATGCCACGGAAGGAGCCGGTGACATGCTGAAAAACATCTCGCCGCTGATTTCGCCGGAGCTGCTCAAAATACTCGCCGAAATGGGGCACGGTGACACAGTTGTCCTCGCGGACGCGAACTACCCCGCTTGCAGCGGCGGGGCAAAGCATGTCGTCCGCGCGGACGGAATCGGAGTCCCCACACTGCTGGAAGCGATTCTTCCGCTGCTGCCATTAGACACATTTGTCGCGAAGCCGATCACGCTGATGGAGGTCGTGCCCGGCGACAACTATGTCCCGGATATTTGGAATGAATACCGCAGAATTTTCAACAATAATGACCTCAATGACGATCAGCTTGAAACGATTGAGCGTTTCGCATTTTATGAGCACGCGGATACAGCCTATTGTGTCGTGGCGACAGGCGAACGCGCGCGGTACGCGAATGTCATCCTAAAAAAAGGGATCATCGAAGCATGAGCGCAACCTACCGCCTCGGCCTGTATGAGAAGTCAATGCCGATGAGCCTCACGCTGCCGGACAAGCTATGCGTCACGAGCGAGGCCGGGTTTAATTTCATGGAACTCAGCATTGACGAGAGCGATGAAAAACTCCTGCGGCTCAATTGGGTGCCTACTGAGCGCCGCGAGCTGCGCGAAGCGTCGGCAGACGCCGGGACGACGGTCGGCAGCATCTGCCTGAGCGCGCACCGTAAGTACCCTATCGGCAGCGTGGACGCATCTGTCCGCGCCTGCGGGCTGGACATTATGGCGCGTGCGATTGACCTCGCCGCCGATCTCGGCGTCAGGCTGATCCAACTCGCCGGGTATGACGTATACTATGAGCTGTCGAGCGACAAGACCCGCGCCCTGTTTGCCGAGAATTTGCGCCGGAGCGTGGAATGGGCGGCGTCAGCCGGTGTCACGCTGGCGTTCGAAACAATGGAGACTCCGTTCATGGATACGGTGGAGAAGGCGATGCACTTTGTCCGTCTGATAAATTCCCCATACCTTCAAGTCTACCCCGACCTCGGTAATCTCACAAACGCCGCGTTGCTCTACGGGCATGATGTCGCAAGCGATCTCGAATCCGGGCGCGGGTATATCGCGGCGCTGCATCTGAAAGAGGCACGGCCGGGTATTTACCGCGAGATCCCTTTCGGGGCGGGATATGTGAATTTTGTTTCCGGCATTGGGACGGCATGGGCGCAGGGTGTGCGCCGCTTCGTCTGTGAGTTTTGGGCGGTCGAGGATTGGCGCGCGCAGATCGACCGGGCCCATGCGTTTATTCGTGCGCAGTTTGAAAAATCGGGGGTGACAGGTTGATGTACTATCTCGGTATTGACAACGGCGGCACCGGATGCCGGGCCGTACTTTTCACGAAGGACGGTCGCCAGGTCGCGGCGGCGAGCGAGGCGCTGACCCTTGACACGCCCGGCCCGGGACGCACGGAGCGCGACATGGAAGCGCTGTGGGACGCGAACTGCCACGTTATCCGCGCCGTGATCGAAAAGGCGGGCATCGACGCGGGAGAAATTCGCGCGATTGCCTGTTGCGGACATGGCAAAGGACTCTACCTCTGGGGTAAAGATAACAAACCCGCCTATCCCGGCATTGTCAGCACCGACGGGAGAGCCTGGGCATATTCCGAGCGGTGGCAGCGAGACGGTACCGCCGATCATGTATTTGAAAGAGCGTGCCAGCAGACGCTTGCTTGCCAGCCGCCGGCGATCCTGTGCTGGCTCAAGGATAACGATCCCGCCGTGCTTGAGAGCATTCGCTGGATTTTTGAGGTGAAAGACTACATCCGTTTCTGCCTAACCGGTGAGGCTCATGCCGAGCTGACGGATATGTCCGGTACTGGGATGCTGAATCTTCACACCCGCGCGTATGACCGGGAACTGCTCACGCTGTACGGCCTCGAAGCGCTAGAGAGCACGCTGCCCCCATTGGTTGGCTCGACTGCGCTCTGCGGCGCGGTGTCAGAGGATGCCGCCGCTCGTACCGGACTCATCGCCGGGACACCTGTCGCGGGTGGGATGTTCGACATCGACGCCTGCGCAGCGGCGGCCGGCATCACCGGCGAAGCCAACATCGCCGTCATTGCCGGAACTTGGAGCATCAATGAGTACATCGCAAAAATACCGGTGCTCGACCGCTCTGTCAAGATGAATTCGCTGTACTGCCTTAATAACTATTACCTGATTGAGGAGAGTAGCGCGACATCGGCGAGCAACCTGGCGTGGTTTATTGATATGTTCATGCCGGAACTTTATGAGGAAGCAAAAACGGCCGGGATGAACGTCTACGTTTACTACGACAGCCTCGCCGCATCCGTTACGCCGGAGGAACAGAGCCTGATTTTCCTGCCGTACCTCTATGGCTCGAACGATGATCCGCGTGCGAAGGCGACGCTCCTAGGACTCGACAGCCATCACACGCGGGCGCACATCGCGCGCGCCGTGCTGGAGGGTATCTGCTTTTGCCACAAGGTGCATGTTAATCGGCTGCTGCGGAACAGGGAACACACGCGGGCGGTGAGGCTCGCGGGAGGCGCGGCGAAGTCCGCGCTGTGGTGCCAACTGTTCGCGGACATCTTTGAGTTGCCGGTCGAGCGCGTGGCCGCCGACGAGCTCGGGGCACTCGGCTGCGCGATGGCCGCCGCTGTCGCGGTGGGAGACTATGACAGCTTGGAGGACGCGGCGGCGCACATGACTGAGGTCGCCGGGCGCTTTGAGCCAAACCACAGCACGTTCGAAGCATACCGAGAAAAGTATAGGCTCTATTGTGATGTGTCTGCCGCGCTTGACCCGCTGTGGGCTGATTTAACTGATTGATGGTGATGTTATGCTGGAACAATTGAAAGAACAAGAATGTCAAGCAAATCTGTCACTGCCAAAATACGGCCTTGTCACCTTCACCTGGGGAAATGTCAGCGGCGTTAATCGGGAAGCCGGACTCGTGGTCATTAAGCCCAGTGGTGTATCATATGAGGGCATGACCGAGACTGACATGATTGTCGTCAATCTAAACGGGAATGTCGTTGAGGGACAGTGGAAACCCTCCTCGGACACAGAGACACACCTGGTACTCTACCGCGCGTTTCCGGAGCTTGGCGGCATTGTTCACACTCATAGCCGATGGGCCACGATCTATGCTCAAGCGGGGCGCGGTATTCCCCCGCTTGGCACGACACACGCTGATTATTTTCACGGGGAGATCCCATGCACACGCAAAATGACGCCCGCAGAGATCACCATGGCCTACGAGCTTGAGACCGGAAATGTTATCATCGAGACTTTCCGGGACAGAAACCCAGCTTCGGTGCCTGCCGTGCTTGTAGCCAGCCACGGGCCGTTTACTTGGGGAAAAGATGCAAACGAGGCGGTTCATAATGCAGTAGTCTTAGAAGAGCTGGCCTTTATGGCCTGGAATAACCAGGGGATGGATCCACATATTGTACCGATGCAGCAGGAGCTGATGGATAAGCACTTTTTTCGTAAGCACGGTAACAGCGCGTATTACGGGCAGAAGTAAAACAGAAAAGCTATCTGAGTTCACTCAAGTAAATAGACCTTGGAAAGGCGTGAATATCCCAAAATGAAGTTGAGTTTCACCACAATGGCAACCCCACAGATGAGCGGAGCGGAGGCAATCAAAGCCGCAAGGCAATACGGCTATGACGGCGTCGATCTCCGCGTGTCGGAGGCGATGGGGGAGCTGACAGCCGAGTCCACATTTGAGGAGATCCGCGAATTAGTACGGGTATTCGATTCGGAGGGGATAGCACCGGCCGGGTTGCTGTGCTATGACGACCCCAGAGCCGATGAGCCGGATTCCTGGAATCGGCTGACTGAGTTCATACGGCGACACCTTGAAGTCGCAGCGGTTCTGGGGTCACCATCAATCCGCATCTTTGGCGGCGATCCGCACGCTACGGGAAATCCCTGGGACTATATAAGCAGGATGGCAGACGCTGTTTTGCAGGCGCTGTGCAAGAGCGAAGATACTGTATCAGTCCTAATCCAAAATCACGAAGACGGCTATTCCGTTCAAGACGCGCTTAAGCTGGCCGCCCAGATAAACAATGATCGATTCGGGCTGATCTTCTCACCGGATCACTGTACCCTGATGAGCGAAACGCTATCCGAGCTGTACGCTCCGGCAAAGCCGGTTACAAGGCAGATTTATTATGCCGATCTTCTGATGCGGGATGGCCAAGAGCAGAGTGTTTTGCCGGGAAAAGGCGATGTGCCGCTGAAGGAGGTCTTCACCGCATTTGGCGGCGGCAAATACGACGGGTGGATCACATTTAAATGGGAGAAAATCTGGCATCCGGAACTGGAGCCTGCGGAAATCGCGCTCCCTTACTTTGTAGACTATATGAAAAAATAGGTGCGGACAATTAATGCAATGGAGGGACAAACTGTGAGCCTCAATATTCTTGTCACCATGCCGGATGATGATATTCGGCATGGCTTTATTCCGGCTGAGACGGCAGATAAACTCGGCGCCATGGGAAATGTCATATGGAACTCCTCAGAAGAATCTTTCAGCGAAGCGGAGCTGAGA
>WQUU01000252.1 GCA_009781925.1 Bacillota bacterium
TATAACACCCAGTATGCCGCCCAGGTGCTGGGCTATGTGGGCAAGATGGACGATACGGACTACACCGGCGCGGACGGCAAGTCCGGCTACAAGGCCCTGGGATACAGCTACGGCGCCGTCGTGGGGAAGTCCGGGGCGGAGCAGGCTTTTGAGCGCTATCTCCACGGCACGGACGGCATTGCCACGGACACCCGCACCGCCGACGGTACATTGGTGAGCACCGCCTATAAGAAAGCCCCCGTGCCGGGGGACAACATCTATCTGACCATCGACATCGGCCTGCAGGAGACGGCGGAGGTGGCCCTGGCCTCCAAAATCCAGGAGATGAATGCCCAACGCGAAGCGGACAACGCAAAATATGAGCAGACCGGTCAGACGGACAAAATTATGCAGATGTCCGCCGGCGGGGCCGTGGTGGCCATTGACATCGCAACAGGCGAGCCCCTGTGCATCGCCAGCTTCCCGACCTTTGACCCCTCCGACTACCTGGATCAGGCGAAGTTCGCGGCGCTCAACGTCGATACGACCGGCCCCCTGATCAATCGGGCGCTCTCGGGTCTCTATCCCCCCGGCTCCACGTTCAAGCCCATCACCGGCCTCGCCGCCCTGAGTGATCCGACCAGCGGAGTCACGGTCGATACCACCGTCTATGACGCGCATACGTTTCACTTTGCCTCCGATCCCAGCTATGCCCCCACCTGCTGGGCCCCCTACAGCCACGGGGATGAGAATATGACCAGGGCTATTCGGGACTCCTGTAACTTTTACTTTTTCACGATCGGCAACTGGACCGGGATTTCCAAGATCGACGCCGTGGCAAAAGCTTTCGGCCTTGGACAGCCCACGGGCATTGAGCTGACGGAGGCCACGGGCCAGGTGGCGGGCCCCGAGGCAAAGGCGGCTCAGGGCAAACGGCTGGGCTGGAGCTCCTTTGAAAGCCAATGGTTCGACGGCGACACCGTTTCCGCAGCCATCGGGCAGAGCATCAGCGTGTTCACCCCAATCCAGCTGGCCAATTATGTTGCAACATTTGCGAGCGACGGGAACCACAATAAGCTCTCCCTGCTCAAATCCGTGCGCAGCTTTGACTACAGTACGGAAGTCTATACACATAGCCCGGCGCTGCTCAACAAATGCGACTATGACCCCAGCTTCTACCAGGCCATTCAAGAGGGGATGCGCGAGGAGATAGCCGGCCCTAATTATAACCAGACGGTGCATAACGTCTTTGCCACGGCCAATTATACCGTCGCCGCCAAGACCGGCACCGCGCAGCTGGGCCCGGGCCAGACCGATAACGGCGTGTTTATCTGCTACGCCCCCTTTGACAAGCCGGAGATCGCTGTGGCTGTGGCGGTGGAGAAGGGCGGTTCCGGCGCGGCCCTGGCCGAGATCGCAAGGGCGGTGCTGGACTACTATTTCAGCTTCAAGAACAGCACCACGGCCATCGATCAGGATTTGGCGCTGCTGAAGTAGGGGCCGATGCCCACATCGGCCCGCGCATCTGGCCATGTAGGGCACGGCGACCATCACTGCATTGCCATATGGTCGAGGGCACGGCGCGATGTGGGCATCGCGCCCTACATGACATCCATCCTCCAAATCCTCCAAAGTCAACAAAAAACTATTGAAATTTTTCCATATCCAGTGTATAATACCTTGCATCATCCCCCAATGCTAATGGTAGGAGGCGGCCTATGAATATCGCGCTCACGGCGCATGACGCGAAAAAGGAGCTGATGGTGCAGTTTTGCATCGCGTACTGCGGTATCCTCGCCGGACACAACCTCAGCGCCACCGCCACCACGGGAAAACTTGTCGTCGAAGCCACAGGGCTGCCCATCAACCTGCACCTATCCGCCGCGCAGGGGGGCAGTCAGCAGATTTGCGCCCGCATCGCCTACAATGAGATCGATCTGGTGCTCTTTTTCGCGGATCCCTCCGGCCGGGAGGACTCCGCAGACCTGCACGAGATCGGACGGCTCTGCGATCAATACAACGTCCCCTTCGCCTCCAACGCCGCCACTGCGGAAGTGCTCATCCAGGGTCTGCGCCGCGGGGATCTGGACTGGCGCGACATCGTCAACCCCAAACGATAGAAAAGAAGGAAGGGGTTGTAGCAAAACGGGTCGTCGAGGACGCCGACCCCTACATCATGTGGCTGTATTTGTATCATGCAGCACATATTGTAGGGGGCGGCCTCCCGGACGCCCCGTTCTTGCGTTTTGCTACGGCCCCTTTTTATACAACGTAGGGGCCGATGCCCACATCGGCCCGGATCATGCGTGGCGGGGCGATGTGGGCATCGCCCCCTACAGCCCAGTGAAAGGAAATTACCTATGCCGATCGTCAAACCCCGCACCCTGTCGGGCTTTATGGAACTTCTGCCGCCCGAGCAGATCCAATTTGAGCGCATGGCGCAGGTGCTGCGGGAGACTTACGCCTCCTTTGGTTTCACGCCGCTGGACACCCCCCTTCTCGAGGCCGCCGATATTCTTCTGGCCAAGGGCGGGGGCGAGACGGAGAAGCAGATCTACCGCTTTACAAGGGGCGACAGCGAACTGGCCCTGCGCTTTGACCTCACCGTGCCGCTGGCGAAATATGTGGCCCTGCACTGCGGCGAGCTCAGCTTCCCCTTCCGTCGCTATCAGATCGGCAAGGTGTACCGGGGGGAGCGGGCCCAGCGGGGGCGCTACCGGGAACTCTATCAGGCGGATGTCGACATCGTGGGCGACGGCAGGCTGGATATCGCCGCCGAGGCGGAAATTCCGGCGGTTATCTACTATGCCTTTACCGCGCTGGGCCTCCGGCGCTTCCGGATCAAAATCAATAACAGGAAGCTCTTAAACGGCTTTTTTGAGATTTTGGGGCTCTCGGAGCGGGCCGGGGATCTCATGCGCCTGCTGGATAAGCGAGACAAGCTGGACGCTGCGGCATTGTCGGGACTGCTGAGGGTAAGCGATATCCCGGAGAAGGCGGCGTTTGAAATTCTCTCCCTCACCCCGGCGGCGCTGGAGCGTTACGCCGGAAAAAACGCGCTGTTCGACGAGGGACTGACCGAATTGCGAACCGTGACGCGCTATCTGCCAGAATTCGGCGTACCGGAGACGCATTTTATGATCGACCCCGCGCTGATCCGGGGCCTGGACTACTACACCGGCACGGTGTATGAGACGGTTATGGCGGATTACCCCGAGATCGGCTCCATCTGCGGCGGCGGGCGCTATGACAATCTCGCCGGCTATTACACCGACAAGCAGCTCCCGGGCGTCGGCATCTCCATCGGCCTGACGCGGCTGTTTTATATTTTAAATGAACAGGGTCTCCTGTCGAACGAGCTCGTCACTGCCCCCTGCGACGCGCTGATGCTGCCGATGACGGACGGCATCGAAGCCGCCATCCGCGTGGCGGCAATTTTGCGGGGGCG
>WQUU01000253.1 GCA_009781925.1 Bacillota bacterium
AGCAAATGTCAAATTAAAATTTGATGAGAAAGGCAAGACCCTCCTTCAGTCAGCGCAGGGAGGGAGCCAAGAGAGGCCCCTATCCTCGGCTTACAATCAGCCACACGGCCCCGTATAAGACCGGCTGGTGCAGCATATAGATGAGCAGACTGTGCCGCCCCGGCCAGGTGAGGGCGGGCGGAACGCTCACGTTCAGAAGCCTCACCTCACGGTTTTTTCTCAGTTCTATTAAAATCCCGCCCAGCCAGGAGCCCAGCAGGAAGAGGAAGAACCAGGGGATCAAGGGGAAATAGTCCGCCGAATAAAACCCGGCGGCGGTAAGGCCCAGAGGGAAGAGGAACTTGACCCCCACCAGCGTGTACTGCGTCTTGTAGTAGATCACCCAATAAGCCGCGGAGAACAAAGCCAGGTATAAAATCGGCGCGGCGTATTTGGGAATCTTTTCGAAAAACTTCCCCAGCAGGCCGTAGAGCAGCATGGCGCAGCCCAAAAAGTGCAGCACGCCGAACAGGATGGGGTCGCCGACGAGAACCGAGACCAGCGTGACGGCCATCGCGCAGCCGAGGGTGATGAGCCCGCGTTTGATGTTGCTGCGGGAGAAGCGCGACGAGACGCCGGCGAGCAGAATAAAGCTGCCGGCGATGCAGCGCTCAAAGATATTGAGGCCCGGGGAGAACATCGCCTCCGGACTGATCACGCGGAAGCTGTACAGGTCGTAGAGCAAGTGGTACACGACCATGCACACGATAGCAGCCGTGCGCCAGAGGTCGAGGAGTTCGACGCGTTTTCTCATACATGAAACCGGAACAGCGTCACGTCCCCGTCCCGCATCACATACTCCTTCCCCTCGGAACGGATGAGCCCCTTCTCCCGGGCAACGGTCATGTTTCCGCAGGCTTTCAGGTCATCGAACGCGACGATCTCCGCCCGGATAAAGCCCCGCTCAAAGTCGGAGTGGATTTTCCCCGCCGCCTGGGGGGCCTTTGTCCCCCGCTGAATCGTCCAGGCCCGAACCTCGTCCGAGCCCGCCGTGAGAAAAGAGATGAGGCCCAGCAGCGTATACGAGCAGCGCACCAGCCGGTCGAGGCCGGACTCCTTGAGCCCCAGCTCCTCGAGGAACAGAGCCTTTTCCCCGGGCTCCAGCTCGGTGATCTCCTGCTCCAGCTGCGCGCAGATGGGCAGTACCAGCGCCCCCTCGGCGGAGGCGTGCTCCAGTACTTTTAAATAGTAAGGGCTGGTCTCATATCCGGCGGCAAAGCCGCTTTCACCGAGGTTCGCGGCGTAGATCACGGGCTTGAGGCTCAACAACTCGCTGTCGGAAATGAGCTCCTTCTCCTCGGGCGGACAGGCAAAGCTCCGGGCGGGTTTTCCGGCGTCCAGGTGCTTCTGCAGCGCCTCCAGAACCTCGATCTCGCGGAGGAAACGCTTATCTCCGCCCTTGGCGGCCTTTCTGGCCTTGTCCAGCCGCCGCTCGAGGAGCTCCAGGTCGGAGAGAATGAGCTCCAGATCGATGATCTCCATGTCCCGGCCGGGCTCCGCGCCGCCCAGCACATGGATGACGTTGTCGTCGTCAAAGCAGCGCACCACGTGGACGATCGCGTCGGTGGCGCGGATGTGGGAGAGGAACTTGTTCCCCAGCCCCTCGCCCTTGGACGCGCCCTTGACCAGGCCCGCGATATCCACGAACTCGATGACGGCGGGGGTGTATTTCTTGGGGCCGTACAGCGCCGCCAAAAAATCGAGCCGCGGATCCGGCACCGGCACGATCCCCACGTTGGGATCGATGGTGCAGAAGGGGTAGTTGGCGCTCTCTGCCCCCGCGTTTGTGATGGCGTTGAACAGGGTGGACTTGCCGACGTTGGGCAGGCCGACGATACCGAGTTTCATGGGGAAATCTCCTTACTAAAAAAGCGCCCAGGGGCGCTCATACAATACCTAGTGGCCTGTTAAAGGTAATCAAGGAATATCATGTTGTTGCAAAGTGCACTCATTTAGGGTATACTTGAGTTTCGTCCATATTATTTTGCTATAAGGCAAGCTGACGGAATCGTGTGGCTCATCCCATTGAGTAGTCAAGTGGAAAAATATAGAGCGAAAAATGCTCCATATTTTATTTAACTGAAAATCCCGCCGCCCTTACGGGCGGCGGTTCCTTATCTAAAAATACCGTTTCCGCTCAACCCCGTCCGGCGAAATTTCCTCCTCCTCGCCGGCATAGGTTCTGTCGTCCGGGCCGCCGGGGGCCTCGGTCGGCTCATGGGAGGGCGGCAACGGATCCCGCTTCTCGGAGGGCAGGGCGCCCCGATCCATGAAGCTGTGGAACTCGTCTGCGTCCATGGTCTCATTCTTGAGCAGATATTCGGCGACGCCGCGCACCTGGCCGGCGTGTTCGGTCAAAATCTTCTGGCACCGGTCGTTGGCCTCGTCGAAGATGCGCTTGACCTCCTCGTCAATGAGGGCGGCGGTCTCCTCGGAGTAGCTCTTCATGGTGCCGAAATCCCGGCCGATAAAGATGCTGTGGTCGGAGCTGTCAAAACTGATGGGGCCCAGCCTGTCGCTCATGCCGTATCGCGTCACCATAGCGCGGGCGAGCGCCGTGGCCTGCTGGATGTCGTGGGAGGCGCCGGTGGAGATATCGTCCAGGAAGATGCGCTCCGCCACGCGCCCGCCCAGGCTGCTGACGATCCGCTCGAACATCTCGCTCTTGGAGTTGAAATTCTCCAGATCCTCCTGGGGGCGGTAGACGGTCATGCCGCCGGTGGGGCCGCGCGGGATGATGGTGATATAGTGCACCGGATCCGTGTGGGGCAGATATTTCCCCGAGACGGCGTGCCCCGCCTCGTGATAGGCGGCCAGCTTCCGGGCTTTTTCGGACATGACCTTGCTCTTCTTCTCCGGCCCGGCCAACACCTTCAGGATGGCCTCCTCGATGTCCACCGCGACGATGAACTTGCGCCCCCTGCGCACGGCCAGGAGCGCCGCCTCGTTTAAAAGATTCTCCAGATCCGCGCCGGAGAAGCCGGGCGTCCCCTTGGCGATGCTGTTTAAACTCACGTCGTCCCCCAGAGGCTTGCCCTTGGCGTGGACTTTTAATATCGCCTCGCGGCCCCGGATGTCCGGCAGGCCCACAAAGACCTGGCGGTCGAAGCGGCCGGGCCGCAGCAGGGCGTTGTCCAAAATGTCCTGCCGGTTCGTGGCGGCGATGACGATGACGCCCTCGTTGTTGCCGAAGCCGTCCATCTCGACCAGAAGTTGGTTCAGGGTTTGTTCGCGCTCGTCGTGCCCGCCGCCGAGACCGCTGCCGCGCTGCCGGCCCACGGCGTCGATCTCATCGATAAAGATGATGGCGGGGGCCACGCGCTTGGCCTGATCAAAGAGGTCGCGCACGCGGGACGCGCCCACGCCGACATAGAGTTCCACGAAG
>WQUU01000254.1 GCA_009781925.1 Bacillota bacterium
CCCCGTACGCCTGACGGGGGTCATCATTGGCGCGCCGCAGACCTGGACGTACCTCTCAAAGATTCAGGAGCGGATTGTGCAGTTTGTCACAAAGAACTCCGGCATCCCGCGTGAGCGCTTTTTGGAGCGCATGATGCAGACCGGGGAATTGGCCAGCGACATCGGCAGCGTCGTGGAGGGGGAGGACGCCGTGAAGTTCGGCCTCATCGACCAACTGGGCAGCTTATCCGACGCCTTGGAGTATCTGCACGGGGAGATACAGAAAAATCGTATAGCCAAGGTGGGGAAGTGAGGCAGGGCGATGTCCACATCCGGCATATGAGAGAGTAAGGGAGCGAGAAAATAAAAGGAAAACAAGAGAAAACAAAACAAGCTGGATGATAAATCCAGCTTGACAGATCGTGAGGATCGTGCTAAGATGTAATCAAGAGGGTAACCGCGAGGCGGTTAGCCTAACCTCAGCTATTTACGTCCTACTTTTTGGGCAGAACACAAACAACCGCGCAGGCTAGCGACTGGGGCGGTTGTTTGTGTTTTCGAGCACTTTAAGTATCAGGATTGCGAACGCAACCGTCAACGACAGCGCTTCGTATACACTCACACGCATCACCTCACACGAGGTTCTGCCAACCGCCTTTTTTACACGGCACCCCCTTGACTACATACCTATCATAACACAGTTTTTGTCGATTGCAAGTTTTTATATTAGGGGCAACAAAATTGCTTACCGAGATCACCAAGGGCTGGTCGGGGGACAAAAAATACTGCGTGGACAGAGGCGACGGCACAAAATGTCTGCTCCGCATCTCGCCGCTCTCCCGCTGTGAGGAGCGGAAAGCCCTGTTTGAGATGCTAAAGCGGCTGGCCGCGTTGGGCATCCCCATGTGCACGCCGGTCGAGTTCGACGCCGGCGCGAACGGTGTATATTGGGTGCAGAGCTGGATCGCCGGCGCGGATCTGGAGGACGCGCTTCCCCTGCTGTCCGAGGCGGAACAATATGCGCTGGGCCTGAAGTCCGGCGAGATTCTGAGGAAAATCCACACGCTTCCCGCGCCGGAGACGCAGGAGGACTGGGCCTCCCGCTTTAACCGCAAGACGGACAATAAGATTCAAAAATATCGCGCTTGCGGTCTGCGCTTTGACGGCGGCGACGCGGTCATCCGCTACATAGAGGAAAACCGGTATCTGCTTGAAAATAGGCCACAGTGTTTTCAGCACGGCGACTACCACGTGGGCAACATGATGCTCGAACGGGGAGAGCTAAAAATCATCGACTTTGACCGCTATGACTTCGGCGACCCCTGGGAGGAGTTTAACCGCATCGTGTGGAGTGCGGCGGCGAGCCCGCATTTCGCCACCGGACAGCTGCGGGGCTACTTTGGCGGGGAACCGCCCATGGAGTTTTGGAGGCTGCTGCTTTTCTATATCGCCAGCAACACCCTGTCGTCAATTTATTGGGCGATCCCCTTCGGCCAGTCGGATGTGGACACAATGATGCGGCAGTCTCAGGATGTGCTGGCCTGGTTTGACCATATGCGCAATCCCGTGCCGAACTGGTACCTGAAGGATTTCTACATCCAGCACATCAACGGCGTGGCCGCTGTCGCCGGAGCTGTGCGCCGTGGTCAAAAAAGCGGTCAGCGGCGGCCGGGCTGAGCGGCAGCAGTCCATCCGGCGGCTGACAGAGGAGTGGAGGGGTGCCCGAAGGGCGGGGTGGTTGCGCCGTCCGCTGACTGAGGGAGTGTCCTTTACCGGTGCAGCGCCTTTTTGTTATACGCCCGCATGGCGAAGAAATACGCCGCAATGGTGATCCCCACGCACCAAGCCAGCGCTATCCAGAGGTCATTGCCCGCCGGCTGATTCCCCAGCAGCGCCCGGATGGCGTTCACGATCGGGGTCACCGGCTGATATTCGGCAAACGCGCGCACGACTTTGGGCATGGTGTCCGTCGGTACGAAGGCGGAGCTGATAAAAGGCAGAAAGATCAGCGGATAGGCAAAGGCGGAGGCGCCCTCCATGGACTTTGCCGTGATGCCCGGAATGACCGCGAGCCAAGTCAGTGCCAGCGTGAAGAGGACGAGAATCCCGATCGCCGCGAGCCAGTTCAGGATTCCGGCGGAAGAGCGAAAGCCGATGAGCAGGCCCACGAGGAAGATGATCGCCACCGTGATCATATTGGAGACCAGCGAACACAGCACATGTCCCCACAGCGCCGCCGAGCGGGGGATGGGCATGGAGTTGAAGCGCTGGAAGATGCCCCGCTGCACGTCCTGGAACATGCGATAGGCCGTATAGGAGATGCCGCTGGCGATGGCCATGAGCAGAATGCCCGGCAGCAGATAGTTTACATAATTAGTACCGCCGCCGATACTCGGCCGGATCGCGCCGCCGAACACATAGACAAACAGCAGCATCATGGCGATGGGGATGAGCGCGACCGTGATGATCGTGTCCGGGCTGCGCAAGATGTGTTTCATGAGGCGCCCGAACAGCGCGCCGGTTTTGTTTTTCATTGCGGATTCTCCCCCTTGCCGATGATGTGCAAAAATATCTCTTCCAGCGTGGGCTGCTTCTCGACGTATTCGACTTTCGCCGGCGGAAACAGCTTTTTCAGTTCGGCAAGCGTCCCGTTCGCGATAATTCTGCCGCCGTGCAGGATGGCGATCCGGTCGGCGAGCTGCTCCGCCTCGTCCAGGTATTGGGTTGTCAGCAGAATTGTCACGCCGCTGCCGGCCAGTTCCTTGACGGTTTTCCAGACCTCCAGCCGACCCTCGGGGTCGAGACCCGTGGTCGGCTCGTCGAGGAAGATCACGGCGGGAGACCCCACGAGGCTCATGGCGATGTCAAGCCGGCGCGCCATGCCGCCGGAATAGGCGCCCGCCCGTCTATGTGCCGCGCCGCTGAGCCCAAAGCGGCTGAGCAGGCCGTCCGCGACCTCCGCGGGCTTTGGCGCGCCGCGCAGCTTGGCGATCAAAATCAGGTTTTCCCGCCCGGTTAAAACTTCGTCCACGGCGGCGAACTGCCCGGTGAGGCTGATGGACTGCCGCACCTGACCGGGCGCTTTCGAGACGTCAAAACCGTTTACGGCGGCAGTTCCGCCGTCGGCTTTGAGCAGTGTCGCGAGAATGTTGATGGCCGTGGTCTTGCCCGCGCCGTTGGAGCCGAGCAGGGCGAAGATTTCGCCGCGCTTTACCATAAAATCCACACCCTTCAGGACTTCCGTGTCCCCGAAGGATTTTTTTAAGCCCTTTACCTCTATCGCAGTATCTGTCATCGCGCGTCCTTTCCGAGCTTTTTTTGAATGCTGCCGTTGAGCTCCCGCCGCTTCTTTTCAAAATAGGATTTTTCGCCGCGCACCAGTTCATCCGCAAAGGCCGCCACGTCATTGCCGGTGATCTCCAGCACCGTTCGGCCGTTCGCCGC
>WQUU01000255.1 GCA_009781925.1 Bacillota bacterium
CCCGGACATAGCCCTGCTGCACCTCAATCCCCTGCAGGCCGCTCTCCATGAGGGCCGTGATGGTCTCAATACGCACATCCTGGGCGAAAATATAGGGATCCGGGTGCACGGTGTTCAGGTAGACGATATTGGTCGCATAGCGGATACCGGCGATGGTGCGCATATCCGCGGCGCCGTACTTGTTGTCGATGTTGTAGCGGTCGCGGAAATAGGCCATCAGATCCACGGCTGTGGCGTCGGAGCGCAGGCCGTTTTCCTTGACATAGGCGTTTAAGATGACGCGCTGGGTATCGCTCATGTTGTCGATGTACGCGAAGGGCGGCTCTTTCGTGATCGGCAGCGGGTCGAGATAGGTATCCCCGCAGCTGAGCACAGTGTTCACCATTTGGAGGATGTTCGCGTTCGCCGTGCCGTCCGTAGCGGCGTCGCCGGCGTAAAGGACACCCGTGTTCAGCACCAGATTGTTGCACACGCGGTTACTCACCAGAAGCCTCCCGTAGCGATCCAGAATGTTCCCCCGGGCAGCCGTGACCGTGCGGTCGGTTTGGATGCTGTTCTGGCTGATGTTGGCGTAGACTTTGCCCTCCACGATTTGGAGCTTAAACAGACCCGTAACGTAGAGCGCCACGAAGCCGATGAGCAGCATGCAGAGCGCAACCAGCCGTCCGGGCCGGATGAGACGTCTCATAGATTTTTCTCCTTTCCGATCGCCCTGCACGGGAAATACAACAGCGCCGCAAAAGGCAGCGCCCACAGCACCTGCAGCAGCGCCACGACGATGACGCGGCCCTTGTCCGTCCCCCGGGCGACGCTGAGCGCGGATGAAGCCGGCAACTGCGAGGCGGCTGCGCTGACGGACGCGCCGGAAAAGAGCAGCAGATTTGCGCACTGCAGCAGCGCGCAGAGCAGTAAGGCCAGCGCGCAGAAACAAAAATAGGGAAAAAAGCGCCTGTTGAAGGCCAGTTCCATCAGCACCCCCGCCGCAAAGCCCAAGATGGGCAGGGCGACCGTGAACAGCACAGGGCTGTTCAGCAGAACCATGTCGAAGAGCAGCCCCGTGAGCAACCCGAAAACCCCGCCCCAGATCGCGCCGGAAAAGACCCCCACGGCTACGACAAAAGCGGGCAGGAACATGGGCCGGGCCCCGAGAATCGTCACCCGGGAGAGGACGCTGTTTTGCACCGTCAGGCAAAGAACCATGACGATCACATACAGCAGCGCCCGCTTGAGTTTTGCGAAATTGATGAGATCGAGAAACATAGGATATCCTTTTAAAGTCCAGTACTTGTCAAGGGCATTTGAACAAACCACCTCCCCCCTTCGGGGTACTCCTCCTTAGGAGGAGAATTTTGGGAGGTCTGTGCAGGTTTCTCAAAATTCCCCTCTCGAGAGGGGCGCCCGAAGGGTGGGGTGTGGTTCCTAGGCAAAGCCGAGGGAGCCCTTAACTTTAATTCGCGTTGCTAAAACTCGTGATGACAAACACCTGTGAAAGCGTTCCGAAGTCGCAGGCCGGTTTCACGACGCCGAAAATCGTCTGGCCGCCAGCCTCCTGCCGCACCTCGTCGATCGTCCCGACCACGAGGCCCGCTGGAAAATACTCTCCCCGCCCGGAGGTGAGGATCGTGTCCCCCGGCAGGAGTTGGGTACCCTCCGTGGTATAAGTGAGCTTGATGCGGCCCTCGTTCATGAGGGCGAAGTCGCCCACCACCATGGCGGCGTTGCCGCCCTCCCCCACCAGCACGCCCACGGCGGTCTTCACGTCGATGACCGTGCGCACCCTGGCCCAGTTGGCGCCGAGTTCCGCCACCTGGCCGCAGAGGTTTCCCTGTTCGTCTATCACGCAATTTCCGACCGCGACGCCGTCATCGGAGCCCTTGCTGATCGTAAAGCTGGAGGACCAGTTGTCGGGACTCCACTCCGTGATTTTCGCGTCCGTCTTGACGAGATCCGGATGTGTCTGGCTGAAGCCCAGCAGATCGCGCAGACGGTTATTCTCGTCGATGGCGTCCTGCCCCGCCCGCGCCTGTTCCTGGGCGGCCGCCAGTTCCGCCTTCAGCTGCTCATTTTCCGCCACAAGAGCATCATATTTGTAAAGATAGCCGTAGACGCCCTCCAGCCAGTTCACCACAGAGCCGATGGCCCGCTGAACCGGGGAGGACACCGCCTGAGTCCCGTCGGTGATAACACCGGCTCTCCCGCTCAGGAGGCTTGAGCTGAGCAGCACAATGCCGACCACCACCACGACGGCGGCGGCTAAGATCAGCGCACTCTTGCGCAGAAATTTTAATTTATGCTTCATAGCAGCGACACTCCAAATTGGTTGAGCAGCTGACCGAGTTTACACAGGGGCAGGCCCATGACATTGAAGAAGTTCCCTGTGATTCCCTCAACAAACAGCGAGGCCAAACCCTGGGCCCCGTAGGCCCCGGCCTTGTCCATGGGTTCGCCCGAGCGCACATAGGCGGCGATCTCGCCGTCCGTCAGTCCCCGGAAGCGCACGGCGGTGGTCTCGACCGCTTGCAGCTCCGTCTCCCCGGAGACCAGTGTCAGCCCCGTATAGACCGCGTGCTCCCTGCCGGAGAGGGCCCGGAGCATTCTTGCGGCGTCCGGCGCGTCTTTCGGCTTGCCGAAGATCAGCCCGTCCAGCGCCACCACGGTGTCCGCGCCGATGACGACATACGACCCCTCCCCGGCACTGTAGGGGACGCCGCCCTCGGCGTCCCGTTCCCCATTCCGTCCGGCGTCCCGCTCCCGCAGACGAGCCGCCACCTCCCGCGCCTTCTGCGCGGAGAGGGACAGCACCACCTCCGCCGGCGAAAGTTCCGGCGCAATGTGCTCCTCCCCCGCCGCGGGGAGGATGAATAGGTTTTTGACGCTCAGCATCTGCAAAAGTTCCCTGCGGCGCGGAGAGCCGGAAGCGAGGATGATGTCCAAGAGGCTGTCCTTTCGTTAGTTATATTTAGGTCAAGGGCGCAAACCTCAGTCAGCGGACGGCGCAAGAGCTGCGCGCTGACAGCTCCTTTCGAAAGGAGCCTTCAAGGGCAAAGACGGCGCACCAAGGGGGTAGATAAATACTAATGTGCAATACCATATAATGCTTATTTTATTCGTCTTTGCTATTTTTTCTGTTCTTTGTTTTCATCAAATTTCAAATAACGAATAAGTAGCCAAACACCCAAGATGATAGGAACTATGATTGACATAAACATGCCGTTTACGCCTATTGAACCGAACAACCACAGCCCCACATCAACTAAAGCTGCAATCACAACAAGGATAAATCCAATTAAATAACCCTTCCGCGACATAATCAATTTCTCCTCTCTGAAAATATAAATTTTCAACGCGGCTTTAAACACGGGGCCCCGCGCCCTTCAAAGGCTCCTTTCGAAAGGAGCTGTCAGCGCGCCGTACTTGCGCCGCCCGCTGACTGAGGTTTGCGCCCTGACCTTGCCCTACCCTTATTCCACCCCTCTGTAATACAGTCCTCTTGTCACCCCGTTGGGCTTATAGTCGATCATCCCCAGATAGCTCTTGGCCACGCTCAGGCACTCCCGCGCGCTCTCGGTGGTGAACAGCAATCGGATTCCCCACAGGCCGATGTTCGCGTAGTCCTCCCGCTTGTCCGCCAAAAAGAGCTTCTTGGCGTTTAATATCTCGTTGCGGCAGCCGTAAGTTTTCATCACCGGGAACAGCGCCCCCTGGCGGTCGGAGAGCTGACTCTGCCCCGGCGCGTCGCAGGCGCAGCGGCCTGTGTTATTCTTGATGAGGCACTGCTCCGTGATCATCAGGGGCAGACGGCCGTAGGCGAGCAACTCCGTATCCAGGGGCTTTTGCAGATCGGAAATCTGTCTAAGGCGCAGCTCAAACGAGGCCGTGGCGGACAGGAAACCCGCCTTTGCCAGCACCTCCAGCGAGAAGGAGTTGAAGGCGTTTAGCCCGAAATTGCCCCGGAGCTCGAAGCCCGCCGTCCGCAGAAGGCGCACATGGCCGAGGTTGCCGATCAGCGCCTCGCGGACGCCGAGGGTGCGGGCCCGGGCCAGCAGCTCCTTTAATCCGGCGTCCTCGCCGCTGTGGATCACCCGGGGCATCACGGCCACGGGCACGGCCCCCTCCTCCAAAAAGGGCATCAGCGCGGGGAAATTTCCGTCGATGACTTCCAGAGGGACATACACCCGGTCGGGTTTGAGTTCCGCCAAGGCCGGCGCCATCTGCTCCGGAGAGGAAAATTGAAAGTTCAGTTTTGGCGGCTCCCGCTTGATGAGATTCACGGGGGGCATCGGCATCCGGCCCGGCTTCCGGGCGGGCGGCAGCTTTCGCTGTTCGGTCAGTTTGGCCACCAGAGAGCGGCGCACCTCGTTGATCGCGGAGGCGGGCAGATAGAGCCCCTCCTGAATGGCGGCCCGCACATCCACGCAGGTGTAGGGCGTGCCCCCGGTCTTATAGAGCTGATCCGCGAGGGCTTTGTCCGTCAGCTGCTGGGAGACGGCGAGCTGGGGTTTGGGCCCGTTTTTGACTACACGGTGGCCGTCCAGATCCTCGGCTGCGAACTGGGAGGCCTCTCCGGCTTTTAACATGGCGTAGAACTTGATGGGCACCCGGCGCAGTTCCGTGCCGGAATAGGCCTTACGGGTGTCGGCAAAGAGCTTTTGGTATGCCTTCTCATCGGGTTCTTCCCGGATGCCGAACATACCGCTGCCCAAATCTCCGGTCAAATAGCCGTCCGTGAACCCCTGGCGGGAGAAAGCGGTCTCGAGCTGTTCCATCTCCGCCGCAGTGGGCTCCTTCTTTTCCTTGAGAGCCCGGGCGTAGATGCCGGTGACAATGGCGGTGTACTCGGGCCGGCGCATCCGGCCTTCGATCTTGACACAGCTGACCCCAGCGGTCTCGAGTTCGCCCAGGCGCCGCGCCAGGCAGTTGTCTTTCAGGCTCAAAGGATAGTTGTTGTCCATGCGGCTGCCCATGCTGTATTGCAGGCGGCAGGGCTGGGCGCACATGCCCCGGTTGCCGCTGCGCCTGCCGATGACGGCGCTCATGTAACACTGGCCGGAGTAACAAAAACACAGCGCTCCGTGGACAAAGACCTCTGTCTCGATGGGGGAGTTCTGCGCGATGTGGGCGATGTTCGCAAGATTCAGCTCCCGCGCCAAAACGACCCGGGAAAAACCCATCTCCGCTGCGGCCTGCGCCCCGGCCAGGTTATGTACGCTCATCTGAGTGCTGGCATGGAGCTTGAGCTCCGGGACATAGGAGCGGAGCACCCGGGCGAGGCCCAGATCCTGGACGAGAGCCGCATCCACACCCAGATCGCTGGCAAACTTGGCCAGACGAGTGGCCTCCGCCATCTCCCGGTCGGCGACAAGGGTGTTGAGGGTGAGGTAGACCTTACAGCCCCGCACCCGGCAATAGCGCACGGCGGCTTCAAATTCCTCATCCGTCAGATTTTTCGCGTTTTTGCGGGCGTTGAACGCGCCGAATCCGAAATAGATTGCATCCGCCCCGCTCTGCACGGCGGCAATGACCGCCTCCGACGAGCCGGCGGGTGATAATAATTCCATCATTTGCAGATACCTTTTGCAGAATTTGCAGGGACTCCATGTATGGCGTCCGCGGGCGCGGCGGCGAGAATGGCGCGCGGCGGGCGCGGCGCGCAGACGCGATAAATCGCGTCCCTACAAGATTTGATTCTGTATTCTACTATTATAGCATCTTTGCCGTATTGCGACAAGTCAATTTTGATGGTATAATGATTTCACATCTATTTTACCATTATTCTCCCTTTTCCCCGAGGTCAAACAAGCGCATGGACAATCTCAAATTTTGCATCACCGGGGCGCGGTCGGAGGCGGTTCCGCTGGCGGCGCTGGATAGGCTCCTGTCGGAGGCGGACGGGGCGCTCTGTCTTCTATACCTCTACATCCTCCGCGCCGGGGGCGCTTTGGACGCGGGGAGCGCCGCGCGCACCCTGCGCATGACGGATGCGGAGGTGCGCAAGGCGGCGCAGCGGCTCGCCGATCTGGAACTGATCGCCCCCCTGCGGAAGACCCTGCCCTCCGCTCCGGAACTGCCGGAGTATGACGCTCTTGAGGTTGCGGGCCGGGGCGGACAGGATCCGGGCTTTCGCGCGATCTTGGAGGAGACCCAGCGGATCTTCGGGCGGATGCTCGGCACCTCGGAACTAAAACAGCTCTTCGGCGTCTACGACCATTTGAAGCTGCCTCCGGAAGTCATGCTTATGCTGATCAACCAATGTGTCTCGGACTACCGGGAAAAATTCGGGGAGGGCCGGCTGCCCAGCCTCCGGAGCATCGAGAAGGAGGGCTTTCTCTGGGCGGATCTGGAGATTTTGACCCTGGAACAGGCCGAGGCGCATGTCCGCCGCAGAAAACAGGCAAACAGCGACTTGGGCCGGCTCAGGCGCGCCCTCGGTCTCCAGGGCCGGGAACTCTCCGCCACGGAGAAAAAATACGCCGAGAGCTGGCTGGCCCTGGGCTTTCTCGTGGAGTCTCTGGAACTCGCCTACGACCGCACGGTGCTGAAAACGGGGGCCCTCAAGTGGGGCTACATGAACTCCATCATCCAGAGCTGGCACGAAAAAGGCCTGCATACGCCGGAGGAGATCGCGCAGGGGGACAGGCCCGCGGGTTCCGCGCGCGGCAGACAGCGGCAGGCGGAAAAAGACGCGGAAAGCGGGGACGACGCACAGGCCGAACAGACGCGCTTGGAATTGGAGCGTTCCATGAAGATTCTTGAAAAGATCAGAAACGGTGGGTGAGCTTATGGCCATGAACGGGAAGCTTCTCGCGCGGGCCCGCAATGTGCTGGAACAGCGGCGTATCGGAAATGAACAGGCTCTTGAGGCGCGCAGAACGGAAATTTATGCCCTCCTCCCCACCGTGCGGGAGATTGAACGGGATCTGAACAGGCTTCTCATCGGCATCTCCCTCTCCGCTTTGCAAAGGGGGGAGAATATCTCCGCGGCGCTGGACAGTGTCCGCGTGCGGGCCTCCGACTTGGAGGCGCGGCGGGCCAAATTACTCCTGAGTGCGGGCTATCCGGCGGATTATATTGATGAGAAACCCATCTGTTCCCTCTGCGGGGACAGCGGCTTTGTAAACGGGCAAGTCTGCGCCTGTCTGACGGAGCTGTATGAGAATGAGCTGAAAAAAGATCTCTCCAGCCTGCCCGGCGCCGGGGACGAGAGCTTTGACAACTTCGACCTGACGTACTATTCCTCTGAGCGGAGGGGTGAAAAAGGGCGCTCTCCGCGGGAGCGTATGCGGGTAAATCTGGACATCTGCCGCGACTATGCCAGAACGTTTCACTCCAAAAGCGTCAATTTGCTGTTTCAGGGCGATACCGGCCTCGGGAAGACCTATCTGAGCGTCTGCATCGCCCGGGCCGTGGCCACAAAGGGCTTTTCCGTCGTCTACGATACGGCGGTGAGCGCTCTCGGCCGGTTCGAGGCCCAGCGTTTCGGCCGGGACAGCGGGGAGAGTTTCGAAGCCGCCGACCAGATCCGCCGCTATATGGAGTGCGACCTGCTCCTCCTCGATGACCTGGGCACGGAGATGCCCGGCGGCTTTTCCGCCTCCGCGGTTTACACCCTGCTCAACACCCGCTTGGTGGCCGGAAAGCCGATGGTCATCAGCACAAATCTGGACTATGACGAGCTCAGAAGGCGCTATACGCCCCAGATCGTCTCCCGGCTGGAGGGGGAGTTTTTAAACCTCAGCTTCGCGGGCAGCGATATCCGGCTACAAAAAAAAGAGCGGGGTTTGGCGTAGGGGAACAAATTGTCGCCCCCTTCGTCCAATGCACAAAGGGGGTATTGCCATGAAAATTAGGAACCGGCTCATCGCCGGACTTTTGGTCTTGATCTTTTGCCTCACGCTGCTCTCGGGCTGCGCCGTAAAACCGGAGGATACAAATACCGTGAATCAAAATCCGCCAAGCACACCGTCAAACACACCGCAAAACACAAACAAACCCGCGTTTCAAGTCCTCGCTGTCACCCCGAAACCGCTTGTGTCCACTCAAAACGGGATCGCGCCCGCTGCCGAAAACGCGGCGGCCGGGGCCAACGGCTTTGCCTTCCGCTTGGGCGCGGCGCTTTTGGCGGAGAATACAGGCCCGAACTTTGTCTGCTCGCCCTATTCCGTCTGGCTGCCTTTGGCGGCCTTGGTGAACGCCACCGACGACGCCCATCGGGATGCGCTTCTGTCTGTCCTTGGCGCGCAGGGGATTTCTGTGGATGACCTCAACACGGCCGCCTCCCGGATGCTCTACGACCTGACCCTCCAGCTCTGGGCGCAGAATAACTATGCGGGATCCTATGATCCGCTGCAAATCGCCAACGCGATTTTCGTGGACAACGACGTGACCCTAAAACAGGACTTCGCCCAGACTTTTGCCGACTATTACCGGGGCAGCGTGATGAATGTGGACTTCTCCTCCCCCTCGGCGGTGGATGCCGTGAACAAGTGGGCCAGCGACAACACAAACGGCCTCATCGACAACGTGGTGCAGGAGTTTGATCCCGCGACGGTGGCCGCCATCGCCAACGCGATTTATTTCTCCGACAGCTGGAGCGCGCAGTTTGATCCCAACCAAACCCAAGCCGGCGCCTTTCACGGCGTCAGCGGGGACAGCGCGGCCAACTTCATGCTGAAACAGGGCGACGGCCTGCCCTATTATGAGGACGGCGCGCTCCAGGCCATGCCGCTTTATTTCCAATCCGGCGGCGCGCTCTGGATCCTCCTGCCCAAGGATGGGGACGCCAACGGGCTCCTGTCCTCCATGACTTCCGATTATTTCAAGAAAATTCAAGACGGCTCCGCTGCGGCTACGGGCAAGCTCCTTCTGCCGCGCTTCTCTCTCGACAGCAGCCTTGACCTCAAGAGCGCGCTGACGGCCCTCGGTGTGCCGCTGTTCGACCCGCAGACCGCGCCGCTCACCGGCGGGCTGATCGAGGATGCGAGCCTTCCCCTCTATGTCAGCGACGCCACGCAAAAAGCCCTCATCAAGGTGGATGAAAAGGGCACCACTGCCGCCGCCGTGACGGTGATGGCGGTCACCGCCGCGGGTATGCCGCTGCCCACGACACCCTTTTCGATGGTCTGCGACCACCCCTTCGCCTTCGTCCTCACGGGAAACACCGTGGACGGCGGCAATCAGGTGCTGTTTACGGGAGTGGTCGGGCAGATCAGCGGATAAAAGCATATACAGATAAAAGACCTCAGACCGTCAAAAAAGGGGTTCTCCTGGCGGGACGCCCAAGGGGGCGTCCCCTACAACCCTTGATATTGGTATACCCTTGTAGGGGCCGCCGCCCTCGGC
>WQUU01000256.1 GCA_009781925.1 Bacillota bacterium
GCGCTGGATCCCGGTGGGTGGGCTTAGGTCAAAACCAAACTGGCATTATCTGGTTCACGATGATTTGGCGATTTCGTGTCTTGACAAAGGGGACACTTTAAATTGTATTGGGAATCACGGCCACGGCAGAAATGAACGCGAGAATTGAAGATGCCAACACCGCGATAGAACCGGATTCAATTGTGCTCCCACAATTAAAGCATCATCGATATTGTCATAATATCTTTGCAGAAACTTTGTATATAAATCATTGCGCAGAGGAATGTTTTCAGCGTCGTTTTTCTTCAAGATATCAGCCTCATTCCTTATCGGCTGATCTAGTATCTCTAAAATCGCGCGGATTTTCTGATCAGACCCATTCTCCACGACAACAACCACCCTATTCTTTGTCAGTTGCTTTCAGCCAATCCCAGCTCTCGATACCGAGCGGCAATGGCGTTAGACGAAATGCCAAACATATCACATAGCTTCGACACAATCTCATAGTACTTCAGACCCTCTTCACTCAATGTCCGAGCCGCTTTGCAAAACGCGTCTTTCGGCATTAAGAGGTCTCTGGCAAAGGTGTTTGCGCGCTCTTCCTTTTGGTCTGTCCTATTATCTTTGTCAAACGAGCTAAAAAAAACAATTTCTTTGTCTTCGTCAAAATCGTATAAAAAATGCGCTATCTCATGAGCAACCGTAAATTTTCTTTGCTCCGCGCTGTCGTTCTGATTGACCACAATGATACGGTCGGTCTCAAAATATTCTCTAATGTCCGGGCTAATGAGGAGAAAACCCGAAACATTATTCTCCAATTCATGCATAAAAAGCTTGAACCCAATAGATTGCGCGATTGTGACAATCGGAACAGGGCCCAGCCGATCCCAAGCCACATGGTCTAAGAAGTAAGCGGCAGCCTTGTCCATATCATCAATATCCTTATAGCTCTCACGTACCACATTAATGGCGTTCCTGCTCATGACTCGCACCTCCTGTCCGCCGCGCCGACCTAATCCCTGAAACAACATACTCTTTTCACCCGCCTGAATTTACTCCAGGCCATCATACATTGAAAGAGCGCGTCAGTTATAGGGAAACGTGTCGGCGATTTTAAAGTTTACATAATAATTAGTTTACATAACTGCATTTTCTACATAATATAATACATCATTTTCTACAAAAAGTCAACATTTTAGATTAATTCTAACAAAAAGTTTACATAATTTTTTGATGCGCTATACGGGCAGCAATGGCTCCCTTCTTGAATTTGCAATAAATCCTGCAATATGAGGCGGCATGTTTTATGGCTGATTGCTCGAAGTAATCAGCCATAAGATCGGATTCATTCTCTTATTCACGAATTTTCATGCTCCATTCACTTGGTCGCACATCTGATAACTTTTTGGAATTTAAGTCCCCTGTCCCCCGCTCTCATAGCCCGCGTCGATGTAGCTGTACAGCGTATATTTGGAGATGCCGAAAAACTTCGTCACCTTATCGCCGGACTTCGTGATCAAGAAGGCCCCGTGGTCGTTCAGGAAGCGGATCGCTCTGATCTTCTCCTCCTTGGTCATGAGCGCCACGGGTTTGCCGATGAGCCTGACGCTCTGGTCGATCAGATTGTCCAGCATGTCCGCCACGTTCTTGGGGATCTGCGTGGGTTCCACGCCCTCCTGGGTCTCGGCGCTGATGAGGGGTTTTATGGCGTTCTCCGCCAGCAAAAACGGTGTGATGTCCATGTTGATGCCAAAAACAGCGGAGGGCACGCCCTTGTTGTCCTTGACGATGACCGTGCTGGATTTCAGGGTCTTTCCCTCCGGCGTCCGGGTCAGATAGCCGAATTTATCCTGCAAGGCGCCCTTCTCGTCCTGGAGCGCTTCCAACACCACCTGTGAGGGGCCGTCCCCCACGCGGCGGCCCGATACGTGGCCGTTCTCGATGGCGATTACGGTGTGGTAAATGGTTTCGGCGTCCAGGTCGTGGAGCACTACCTCGCAGTTGCTGCCAAACTGCGCGGCTACGGCCTTGGCAATTTGTTTCAGGCACTCTGTCATGCGCTGATCTAACATTGCGCAATCCTCTTTTCATAAAATTTTTGCTTATTTCTCAGTATAATACCACAAAAATCATG
This sequence comes from Bacillota bacterium, assembly GCA_009781925.1. GTDB lineage: Bacteria > Bacillota > Clostridia > Oscillospirales > Oscillospiraceae > WQUU01. The sequence continues at coordinate 2,114 of WQUU01000256.1, forward strand.
AAGATACAATTCGTTATTTCGCATAAAAATTTTTTTGTTACGAATTTATGGAACTATCCGGAAAATTTTTCGCTTCCGCGCTTTGGCTCTTGCATTCCCGAAAAAGGCGTGATAACATGGGTTCGCGGGACGCGCGCGGCGCGTCGGAGGCGCCGCGCCCTACAGGCGTCAACTGATTGGAGGGGTTTGTGTGCTCTTACTCGGAAACGGAAAACTCATCACCAGAGACCCGGGCGCGCCGTATTTTGAAGACGGCGCTGTGCTGATAGACGGCGAAACGGTCGCGGAAATCGGCGATTTTACGGCGCTCAGGCAAAAACATCCGCAGGCGGAGTTCATCGACGCCCGGGGAGGCGTGGTCATGCCGGGGCTCATCAACGCCCACACCCACATCTACAGCGCCTTGGCCCGGGGGCTCTCGATTCCGGGTTTTCAGCCCACGAACTTTCTTGAGATTCTGGAGGGCATGTGGTGGAACATCGACCGGCATCTGGACTTGACGGCCACCCGCGCCTGCGCGTACGCCACCATTCTGGACTGCATCAAACAGGGTGTCACCACCGTCTTTGACCACCACGCCAGCTTTTGTGAGATCCCCGGTTCGCTGTTCGCCATCGCGGACGTGGCGAAAGAATTGGGGATGCGGGTCAGCCTCTGCTATGAGGTCAGCGACCGGGACGGCCCCGAGAAGTGCGATCAGGCGATCCGGGAGAACGCTGACTTCGCCAAAACCTGCGCGGCGCGGGACGACGATATGTGCCGCGCCCTCTTCGGCGGCCACGCGCTGTTCACCCTCTCCGACAAAACGTTTGAGAAAATGGTCGAGGCCAACAACGGCCTGACCGGTTTTCACATCCATGTCTCCGAGGGGATGAACGACGTCTATGACAGCCTGCGGAGTTATGGGGCGCGCCCCGTGAACCGGCTTCTCAACAACGGCATTCTGGGCGAAAAGACCGTTCTGGTGCACTGCATCCATGTGAATCCCGCCGAGATGGAGACGCTCCGGGAGACGGATACGGCGGTGGTGAACAACCCCGAGAGCAACATGGGCAACGCCGTGGGCTGCTGTCCGGTGTTACAGCTGAGCGCGAAGGGTGTTCTCTTGGGTCTCGGCACCGACGCCTACACCAACGACATGCTGGAGAGCTTAAAAGCGGCGCTCACGATCCAGCGCCACAACGCCTGCCTGCCCAATGTGGCCTTCGGCGAGGTCACCGGGATGCTGTTTCAAAATAACGCGCGCATCGCCGCCCGGCATTTCAAGAAGCCGCTGGGCGTCCTGCGACCCGGCGCGGCCGCGGA
>WQUU01000257.1 GCA_009781925.1 Bacillota bacterium
CCAAGGGGGCGTCCCCTACAACCCTTGATATTGGTATACCCTTGTAGGGGCCGCCGCCCTCGGCGGCCCGCATTCCTGGGTTTATTGACAGGCTGAAAAACTGTCATTCTTCGTTGCGCTCAGAATGACAGTTTTTCAGTATTTTTTCCTTGATATACGTCATTTATTCCTTGATATACGTCGGAGCGTTTTTCGCGGTTTTGCCTTTGATAACGTTGTGATAATAGGCGTAGGTCATGGGCGTGCCGGGTCTCGGCTCTGCCTCGATCACCTCGCCGAGGAAAACCGTGTGCGTGGCGGTCTCCATGCTGCTCAACACTTTGCAGACAATGGTTCCGCAGCCGGCCTTCAGCACCGGCAGCCCGGCGACGATTTCACTCTCCACACCGGCAAATTTGTCCGTGTCCCGGCCGGAGCGGAAGCCGAAACTGCCGATGAGAGACGGCTCGCTGTCCTCCGCCAGGATGGAGACGGCAAAGTGGCCGCAGTCCTTGATACAGCCGTTGGTGAAGTTGTCGTGATTGATCGATATAGCAATGGTCGCGGGTTCGGCGGTGATCTGCATGGCGCAGTTGGCGGTGCAGCCCGTAGGCCGCCCCTTGTCCCAAGTGCTCACGACGTATACGCCGTAGGACAGGTTCCGGAAGGTGTTTGGATTCATATGCTGATCCCCTTTCTTGCTGTATTTATGATTCTTGCCGCCGCTGGGCCGAGCACAATATTAAAAATTAATTCAGGCAGGAAATTGACGAGCACGATCCCCGTGAGCACATAAGAGAGAAGCGGCGAGCCGCCCGCCCAGACGGCAAGGGTGTCGCGGTAAAGAAAAACCAGAGCCAGAAGGAAGACGCCGGTGTTCACGACGGGGCATACGACGGCGGCGCAAAGGACGCCGACAGATACATTCTTTTTTCTTGAGACCGCCGCATACATAAGCCCGGCGGCGAGCCCGGCCAGGATCCCCTTTGCCAGGCAAAGCACAAGCGTCAGGAAGGGATTTGCCTGCCATAGCGCGGCGCCCCCGATGTCCATTCCGCTGATACAATAGATGAGCACCACGACGCCAAAAGCCCCGCCCAAAACGGCGCCCGCCGATGTCCCATACATCGCCGCGCCCACGACGATGGGAATCAGCGACAGCGTGATAGAGACCGGCCCAATCTTGACAAAATTTGCGACAGTTTGAAGCACAACAATGAGCGCGATTAAAATCGCTATCCCGACTATGCGCTTGGTTTTTGACACGCTATCCCCCAAGACACCGCCTCCTGACGTCCCTTATTTTGGCTTTTGATACTCAGGAGTATACCAGCAAACGGCGCGGCTTGTCAACGTTTTCCGCAACGATAATATTTTTCAGAAAATATACAAGGGAAATCGCTTTTCGCGTCGTATAAGGGAGTATCCAAGAAATGCAGAAAAATTTTTTAAGGTTCTTCGCTTCGCTCAGAATGACAGGAGGAAAAGGCAGAGTGACAGGGGAAAAAGGCAGAGTGACAGGAGGAAAAGACAGAGTGATAGGGGAAAAAACAGAGTGACAGGAGGAAAAGGCGGGACATGACGCCCAGAGAAAAACGCGAGGCGGCGGAACGCCTGTTCATTGGGCCCTACGGGGTCTTGTCCTCGGCGTCCCAAGGCCGCGCCAGACCGGAGGAACCCTGTGATATCCGCACCTGTTTTCAACGGGATGTGGATCGCATCACCCACAGCAAAGCCTTCCGGCGCCTGAAACACAAGACTCAGGTCTTCCTCCAGCCGGAGGGGGATCACTACCGCACCCGCCTGACCCATACCCTGGAGGTCAGCCGCATCGCCCGCACCATCGCCCGGGCCCTCCTCTTAAACGAGGACTTGACCGAGGCCATCGCTCTGGGGCACGATCTGGGTCACACCCCCTTTGGCCACGCGGGAGAGCGCGCGCTGGCCGTTATCAGTCCCTTCGGCTTCAAACACAACGAGCAAAGCCTGCGGGTTGTGGATCGGGTGGAGAAGGACGGGGAAGGTTTAAACCTCTGCTACGAGACCCGCACGGGTATTTTGAGCCACACCTCCGGCGCAACCGCGGACAGCCTGGAGGCCAAGGCCGTGCGCCTGGCGGATCGGATCGCCTACATCAACCACGACGTCGATGACGCCGAGCGCGCCGGGATTATCGGGCCAGGGGAACTGCCGCAAATTGTCCGGGAGCGGATCGGGGAGCGCCACAGCCTGCGGATCAACGCCATTTTGCGGGACATCATCCGGTTCAGCCCGGTCGATGACATCGCCATGTCCCCTCAAATGGCCGAGGCAGTGGCGGTTTTTCACGATTTCATGTTCCAGGCCGTCTACTTAAACCCCGTGGCGAAGGGCGAGGAGCCCAAAGTTGAGGATATTCTCCGGGGAATATGGAAATATTATGTTAACCACCCGGACAGACTTCCGCCGGAATACCAGGCCATCGCGGAGGAGGACGGGCTGGAGCGCGCCGTCTGCGACTACGTCTCCGGCATGACGGACAAGTACGCGATCTATCAGTTTGGGGAGATCTATATCCCGGCGGCGTGGACGGTGCGGTGACAGCTCCCTCATGGAGGGGTGCCCGAAGGGCGGGGTGGTCGCGCCGTCCGCTGACTGAGGGAGTGTACTTGACCGAAAGGGGATGGTAATATTTGGCCTTCTCGGACAGCTTTCTCCAAGACCTCACCGAGCGCAACGACATCGTGGATGTGGTCGGCGAATATGTGCGCCTCATAAAGCGCTCTGGGCGCAACCAGTTCGGGCTCTGCCCCTTTCACAGCGAGAAGACCCCCTCCTTTTCCGTCAACCCGGACAAGCAGATCTTCCACTGCTTTGGCTGCGGAAAGGGCGGCGGGGTCATCAGCTTCGTCATGGAGATGGAGAATCTCGACTTCCGGGACGCCGTGGCTTTTCTGGCGCGGCGGGCCGGCGTCCGCGTCCCGGAGGAGGATAAGGATCCGGCGGCGGGCCGGCGGGAGCGGATGCTCACGCTCAACCGGGACGCGGCGCGCTTCTTCCACGACTGTCTCAAAAACGCGGGCGGCGCCGCCCGCGCGCAGGACTATGTGAGGCAGCGAGGCATCTCCGAAAAAATGGTCAAAGTCTTCGGCCTGGGCTTCGCCCCGGACAGCTGGGACAGTTTGGTTCACGCCATGAAGGCCAAGGGCTACACGGAGCCGGAACTGCTCACCGCCGGCCTCGCCAAACAGGGGCGGGAGGGCAAGGGCCTCTACGACACTTTTCGTGACCGGCTGATCTTCCCTGTCATAGACGTGCGCGGCTCTGTCATAGGCTTTTCGGGGCGCATGCTCAGCGAGGGGGAACCCAAGTACTTAAACAGTCCGGAGACTCTGGTTTTTAGCAAAAGCCGCAACCTTTTCGCCTTAAATCTGGCGAAAAAATCAAAAA
>WQUU01000258.1 GCA_009781925.1 Bacillota bacterium
ACGGCGGATGAGGAAAGTATAATATGGATGCGGAAATTCTCTCCGTGGGCACGGAGCTGCTCCTGGGCAACACGGTGAACACCGACGCCCGCGACCTGAGCGAACTGCTCTCCGAACTCGGCGTCAACGTCTACTACCACAGCGTGGTCGGCGACAACCCGGAGCGGCTGAAATCGGCGGTCAACATCGCCAAAGGGCGGGCCGACCTCATCATCACCACCGGGGGCCTCGGCCCCACCTGCGACGACCTGACCAAGCAGGTGTTGGCGGAGGCCTTTGGTTTGGAGCTATACTTCGACGAGGCCGAGGCCGCCCGCATCCGCGGCTATTTCGCGGATCGCCTCGGGGCAAAGATGACCCCCAATAACCTGCAGCAGGCCATGCTTCCCGCGGGCTGCACCGTGTTCCGCAACGAGTGGGGCACGGCCCCCGGCGGCGCTTTCGAGGCGGAGGGCAAGACGGTGATCATGCTCCCCGGCCCGCCGAGCGAGTGCGCTGCCATGTTTCAAAATTGCGCCATGCCCTATCTGCGCGAAAAGTCCAAGGATGTGATCGTCTCCCACAGCCTGCGGATCTTCGGTATGGGGGAGAGCGCGGTAGAGGACAAGCTCCGCGACCTTATGAACGCCCTGACAAATCCCACCCTGGCTCCCTACGCCAAGGAGGGGGAGGTCATGCTCCGGGTCACGGCAAAGGCAAAGAGCCGCGCCGAGGCGGAGGCCCTGTTGGCTCCCGTTGTCGCCCAGGTACAGGACGCCTTGGGCGACCTCATCTACGGCATCGACGTGGAGAGCCTCGAAGCGTGCGTCTCCGCTTTGCTGCGGGAGCGGGGAATGACCCTGGCCCTGGCGGAGAGCTGTACCGGCGGCCTCCTGGCCAAGCGGCTGACCGATCTGCCGGGCGCGTCGGACATCCTCCGGGGCGGCGTCGTGGTCTACTCGGTGGAGAGCAAGACCCTGCTGCTGGGGATCGAGCCCGCCCTCATCGAGAAGAAGGGGGCCGTCAGCCCCGAAGTGGCGGAGCTCATGGCAAAAAATGTCCGGGAGAAGCTCCGCGCGGACATCGGCATCGGCATCACGGGCAACGCCGGCCCCACGGGGGACGGGCGCCGCCCGGTGGGCGACGTGTTTATCGCCATGGCAACGCAGGAGGGCTGCGAAGTCGCCGAGCGCCGGCAGGGCAACGGCCGCGCCCGGGTGCGCACCGCCGCCGCGAATCAGGCGCTGGACATGGTGAGACGGTATCTGACGGAGGGATGACGGGAACGCGGAGCCGTACGGACTCAAAATGTGGCAAGAAAATTTACAGATAGCTGCTAATCTGTTGACAAAACAGCAGCTATATACTATACTGGTAAGTATAGTATCGTGAAACGGGGGTTACTCATGCAAATAGCATTATCTGATTTGAAAATCAATGTAGGCAAATATGTGGATTTAGCCGATACCGAGGATGTTGTAATAACAAAATATGGTAAGCCTGCCGCAAAAATTATCCGCTATGATAAAGAACCGTGGTATATGAAGAAATTACCTGAAAAAATCACATCAGTGGATAGCCTTTTCGGAACGCTCCCTAATGACATTGATCTTGATGATGTGAGAATGGAGCGGTTGACGAAATGACAGTTCTACTTGATACCAACGTAATCATGGACGCATTACAAGAACGCCAACCCTTTGATACGGAGGCAAAAGAAATCCTTTTACGCGCGCAAAATGGTGAATTCACTTGTTGCTTTACGGCCAACGCTGTGGCGGACATTTTTTACCTCTATAGGAAGGCGCGTGATTTAAAATCGGCAAGGCAGGTATTGAATTTTTTGCTTGAGAAGTTCAAAGTTGTTTCGGTTGCACACGAGGATTGTATCAGCGCCATGTTTATACCCATAGAGGATTTTGAAGACGCGCTCGTTTCCGCTTGCGCAAAGAAAGCCGGAGCAGACTGCATTATTAGCCGTGATGATACGTTTTTGCGGGATAATTCACCTGTTCCTGTGATCAAACCTAAAGATTTTCTGAAAAGTCTCATGGAAAAGTAGTTGCACAAACTTTTTGACGGAGGGTTTCCAATGAAAATTATTGTCTTCTCGGACTCGCATGGCGACAAAGAGACCATGCGGCTGTTCCTGGAAAAACTCCGGCCCGAAACGGCGCTCTATTTGGGCGATGGAATCGACGACATCCGCGCGCTTGAAAAAGAATACCCCGCGCTGCGTTTCGAATATATAAAAGGCAACTGCGATACCGCCGCCGATGACGCGCCGAAGGAAAAACTCGTCTCCCTGGACGGATTCAATTTCTATTTGACCCACGGCGATCGGTATAAAAATAAACTTGAGACAGAAAAAATAACCGCGTGCGCGCGGGAAAAAGGCGCCTCTCTGTTTTTGCACGGGCATACCCACACGCCGACGCTTTGGACGGATCGGGGCGTCACGGTCATGAACCCCGGAACCGTCAGAGACAATCCGGATAAACGCTATAAGGGCTATGCGACATGTGGACTGATTCAGACATACGGATCGTATTTCACCTGCAAGGTTCTGTTTGCGGCGTTTCTCGCGTTCTATGAGCGGGACACCGGCTGAGATATAACACTAGTTGTAATAATCCCGGACAAAGCAAACTGCAATAATCCCAGTCCGCCTCTTGCTTTTTTGTCCATTCCATGTATAATAAGCATGTTGGTTTTTTATCTTGCCGTAAAGGAGCTTTCCCTATGATGACCTATACCATGGACATCGCGGGCCTCAAGCGCGATCTGCCGCTCTGCCGCGTGTCGGACGACACCTATATCGGGGCCTTTGTGATCTTCGGCGACGTGGCGCTCACCGTCCACTGCGCCGCGGAGCTTTTAAAACGCGCCCCGGCCTACGACTACCTCATCGCGCCGGAGGCCAAGAGCATTCCCCTGCTGTACGAGATGGCCCGGCAGAGCGGGGCGGAGAAATACTTCCTCGCCCGAAAGGGCCCAAAGCTCTACATGACCGGGGTCTTTGAGGTCACGGTGCGTTCCATCACCACCATGAGCCTACAAAAGCTGGTGCTGGACACCAAAGACGCCGAGCTCATGCACGGCAAGCGCATCCTCATCTTGGACGACGTGATCTCCACCGGCGAATCCCTCCACGCCATGGAGGAGCTGGTGACCAAAGCCGGCGGCATCATCGCCGGGCGCATGGCAATCCTGGCGGAGGGAGCCGCCGCGGCAAGGAACGATATCATCTATCTGGCGAAGCTCCCGCTCTTTAATGCGGACGGAACAGTCAAATGAGCAATAAAAAAGCGCCTTTGGGCGCTTTTTTCAGCCTGTCAATAAACCCAGGAATGCGGGCCGCCGAGGGCGGCGGCCCCTACAAGGGTATACCAATATCAAGGGTTGTAGGGGACGCCCCCTTGG
>WQUU01000259.1 GCA_009781925.1 Bacillota bacterium
CTCCATGTCCGAGGCGCCGGCCTCGATGGCGTCCAGCATGACGCTGTCCTCATCCAGCCTGTCATCCTCGTTGTCGATGATGATGACACCTTTGCGCTCAAAGGACCAGGAGACGCAGCCGCTGTTTCCCATGTTCCCGCCGTATTTGTCAAAATAGTGCCGCATCTCTGAGGCGGTGCGGTTGCGATTATCCGTCATGGTCTCGACAATGACGGCCACGCCAGAGGGGCCGTAGCCCTCATAAGTGATACGCTCGAAGTTATCCGCGTTGCCGGAGCCCAGGGCCTTTTCGATGGTGCGCTTGATATTGTCGCTCGGCATATTCACGGCCTTGGCCTTGGTGATGACGGCCGCCAGGCGCGAGTTGTTGACCGGGTCTCCGCTGCCGCCCTCTTTGACGGCCACAATCATCTCACGGGCGATCTTTGTAAAAGCCTGGGCGCGCTTGGCGTCCTGAGCGCCCTTGGTCTTTTGTATGTTGTGCCATTTGGAATGTCCGGACATGCACTATACACTCCTCTTCTGAAGTCCGAGAGGTATTTTATCACGCATTCCTTGATGTTGCAAGCGTTTTTAGGCAATTTTTACCGAGCGCGCGGTATTAAAAGCAGTTTTCCCCCGATATTGTCAGCTTCGCCGATCTCGTTGGCAGCACGGATCAGGTCAGGTGTGGAGCCGTATTTTTTTGCCAGGGCCCAGACACTGTGTTGCTGCCGCGCCGGCAGGACAGTGACGGAGGGCCGATTTTGCATAGACGGCTGTGCCTCCGTGTCCAGATTCATGGCGGAGACGGGGTCAATGCGCAGATCGCGCACAGCGCTTGCCGTAAAGTCCAAAAGCACCCGCAGCTCCAGCCCGCCGGAACTGGGCGCGGCATAGGTCTCCGTACAGGTCACGGCGCAATTTGTAAATTTGATCCCGCCCTCCGCGGGCGCCTGGGCTTTCACCGTATAGCGCCCTCCGGCTGCGCCCACCGCCCCGTCCTCTGCGCGATACAGAGCGCGGACAATCACGTCGGCGCGCAGGTTCCCGTCCTCCACGCTGACCGGGGATGGCAGCGCCCAGGCGCAAATCAGCTCGCGGGCGGGGCTCTGCGTCTCAAGCTGCTCCCGGAGGGTCTCACGCAGGCTCAGAGGCCGTTCCGAGCGGCGCAGTTCAAGGCTGTCCCGGCTCAGGCTCAGCGGATGCTCATTGCAATAGGCGTCCTCCACAAAGGGCAGGCGTATGTCCTCTTCCCCTACGGCCTGGGCCACGATGTGCAATTCCACGCTGATCTGTCGGCTCTCCGGCCCCATTTGATCGAGATAGATGCCCGTGAGCGCCATGGAGAGATTTACATGCAACCCGTCCATAGGCCGTTCCATCTCAATGATTTGGGAGAAGCCCGTGGAAAAATCCACACTCTGGAGCTCCGCCTCCCCCGCGGCGACATAGAGAAGCGTCAAAAGCGCCGCGCCTTTGAAAATCAGTTTATTGCCGACAGATTTTACGTCTTCCAGGCTCAGTTCCGCCCGCTTGGCCAGCAATTCGCTCATGGGAGGCCGCGAAGCGGGGAGGTTGTACTCGTCCGACAGGACAAAGGTCTTCTCCCGCACGGTTACAGCGGCTGTGAACTCCGCCGTGCCCTCTTTGACGTTTACCTGAAAACCTCCGGCGTCCTCCAGCGCGCCTACAATACCGATCTGTCCCTCCCGGAAGGCGGCCATCTCAACGTATACCTCAGCGCGCAGGAGCACCTTCCGGGGGTTTACGGCCTTGGCGTCGATGGAGCAGAGTTTTAAGCGCACAACCAGGCTGCAGCTTTCGTCAACCGCCCCCGCCTCCGCCGAGGCGGTGATCGGCAGCGCCACCTCCAGCTTCCGCATCCGGCGCTCCCCCTCCGGCTGATAGATCACCGCGGCGTGTACGGTTGCCGCCAGCCCGCACTCCCCCTGTTTGGCCTCCTTGCTCCGGAGACAGACCACGCCGCTCACGTCCACGATCGTGCCGATGTCCGGCAGCACGTCGGATACCACGGCCTCGGTTGTCTCCTCACGGACAAAATTGTCCTCCCAGACCTTATGAAAACAGCCGATATTCAGCTTGCGCATTGCCAATTCCATATTACCCTCTCCTCACGGTTCTGATCATTTCTGTATAACCTATGAGGGCTTGGCTGAGGATATGACAGAGACAATATCTTTGGGATTGACATTCAGAAAAATGCCCCCGTCTTTCAACGAGGGCATTTCCCGCAGCTTTCGAACTATGGAAGGAGGGTGGAGTTATTGATTGTAGGCGGCAGTCAGACCGGTCTCGACGATCGGGATGATCCAGGTCTCGTTTTTGCCGTCACTCTGGCGCGTGAAGTCGTGGGTGCAGGAGGCCTCGATAATGGCCGTGTAGGCCCAATGTGTGGTGAACACATCCGTAAAGTTCGGAATTTTGCTCAGCTTATTCGCTGACATCCAGTTTTGCAGGTCACTCAGCTGGACGTGGCGGTTAAGCATATTGTTGACCGCCGTCACAAACTCGGCGCGCGTGACCGGGCTGTCGGGGCGGAACGTCCGTGTAGCTCCGGCTCCGTCACCCTGCAGCCAGCCCTGGGCGGTACAGCTCAGGATCGCGTTATAGGCCCAATGGCTTGAATCCACATCGCTGTACGGGTTTGCAATCGTCGCGTTCGCCAGATTCATGAAACGCGCGAGCATTGCCGCGAGTTCGGCCCGCGTGATGTATTGGTTGGGTTTGAAGCTGCCGTCCGGATAACCCGTGAGGATGTTGTACTTCGCCAGGGTATAGACGCCCAGCCCGAACCAGTCGGTGGAGTTCACATCCGGGAATCCGCTCATCGATGTGGGAAGATCCGTCTTGAGCGATGGATTCAATAATCTGTAGAACGCCATGGCCGCTTCCGCGCGTGTGAGGTTGCCGTTTGGCTTAAAGGAGCCGTCCGGATAGCCGCGCATGTACCAGATGTGGTCGGAGGTCAGAATGGAGACTTGCACGTCTTGGTTGCTTTGGGCACGCCCGCCCGGATAATTATCGCAGGTCGCGAATGCGGCATTTGTAATCGTGTCTCCCAGCACAGCATTATTCGGCACTGTGTAGGCAAACGGGAATGTTTTCGACGCCCCTGGCGCCAATGAAGGAACCGTGCCCAAAAGGGTCGTCTGGCCGGCAATCACATCGACGACCACAACGTTTGTCAACGTCACACCGGTGTCGCCAGCCTTGCTGGTATTCGTCACTGTAATTACGTAGTTGACCGTGCTACCCGGAATTACCTTATTGCTCTGTCCGTCCGCCAGGGATTTCGTGATTTTGAGCGCCCCGTCCGTGCTCGTGTCGTTATCCCCGTCCTTGTTTGGATCTGAGCCGCCCACATTCATATAGATGGCATAGAGCGTCGCTGGGTTATC